>CAZQMR010000008.1:0-23056 GCA_964594465.1 uncultured Rhodobacterales bacterium | reverse complement strand
GCGGCTCCACCAAACAAACCACCCACAAATCCGATCACGACGTCCAAAATCGGTGTAGGTGTCTCAAATTTCGGCAAAGCGCGCTTTAGCCCGAAATATGCACCGTAAACGATGAGGAAAAGAGCGATGCTCAGTCGCAATGTGCCAGCATCGATTAAGGCCAGCAGGCCAACGCCCAAGGGCACACCAATCATTCCCGGAATCAAAAACTGGGCCAACCGCTTGAGATTTGCGGCAATAGCTGTTCGTACGAGCCACAGTCCCTGCAAACCCGCCAAGACCGACATCAAGGCAACTATTGCAACCGCCTGCAACGGGTCCAAAACAACTAAGTAGAAGCCAAGTGCAAACAGAGCTGTACCGGTGCCCGTCAGGCCATTTATGAACCCCCCGGACACAGCGCCAAGCACCAAGAATGTCAGCATCTGAGTGGTCATGTCCCGCCCTTTAAGAGGTCAAAGCTATAAGTGTTTTAAACGTGTCTTAAGATATTCCAATGTCACCCTGACAGCGAAAAGCGAATGGACGTTAGACTCCACCGAAAAGTTGTGACTATATTTCACCCATAATCTGCGGGCAATCGCTTAGCAGAAATCGAAACCCGAAAACGGGTCGCTAAACTGGGAGGAAACAAATCCATGAAAAAATGGAATTCTATAGGTGCGCTTGCGCTCGCGGCAACTGGGCTGCTGGGTGCGACGTCTGTATCTGCGATGGACTGCGAAGAGCTTGTTCTTGGTTCTGCCATCTCACTGACCGGCAAATACGCCACCAACGGTGTGCACGCCAAAAACGGCTACGAGTTCGCAATCACCAAGATTGCGGAAAACGGTGGTATCAAGGTCGCCGACAAATGCTACAATTTCCGCGTGATCTACTATGATGACGAAAGCAAAGGCGACCGTGGTGCAACACTGGCCGAGCGTCTGATCAGCCAGGACAAAGTCCAGTATATGCTTGGGCCCTACTCTTCTGGCCTGACCAAAGCGATTGCGCCTGTGACAGAGCGCTACAAGATCCCTATGGTAGAAGCTGAGGGCGCATCCCGCTCGCTCTTTAACAAGGGCTACAAGTACCTTTTTGCGGTGCTGTCCACATCTGAGCAGTATCTCGCCTCCGCTGTGACACTTGCTGGTGAAATGGCCGCCAAAGAAGGCAAATCCGCAGGCGATGTCAAAGTGGCCATCGCGGTTGAAAACGATCCTTTCTCGCTCGATATCCGCGCAGGTGTGATGGAAGATGCCAAAAAGCTCGGCATGAACATCGTCATCGACGAGAAACTGCCACGCGATCTGTCTGACATGTCCGCGATCCTCACAAAAGTGAAGCTCCTGAAGCCTGACCTTTTGGTCGTCTCGGGTCACTCAAAGGGTGCGGCAACAGCTGTGCGTCAAATTGGCGAGCAGAACATCAAAGTACCAATGATCGCACTTACACATTGTGAAGCGGCAGATGTGACAGGCAACTTTGGCGCAACTGCCAATGACATCCTGTGCTCCACTCAGTGGGCGGAAACACTGTCCTATGAGGATCCAATCTTTGGTTCCGCTGCGAACTACGAGACTGAGTTCAAGGCAGCCTACCCTGAGTACACAGACAAGAAAGTCCCTTATCAGACTGCACAGGCAACTGCTGCTGTCTACGTTTTCAAGGACGCTTTCGAGCGCGCTGGCACTCTGGACAAAGAAGCCGTGCGTGATGCGATCTCTCAGACGGATCTGATGACGTTTTATGGCGGCATCAAGTTCTCTGAATTTGGCAACAACATCGCAAAACCAATGGTTCTGCGCCAAATTCAGGACGGGTCTTACAATGTGGTCGCACCTTCTGCGTTCGCGTCTCACGATCTGAACTGGCCACGTAAATAAAAGCAGCATCAAGACTGCGAAGCCGGGCATTGCAATGCTCGGCTTCTCTTTACCCAAAATAAGAAGAACTGAGGGACCAACATGGATCAGATCATGGGCAATATCGGGCTGTTGCTCGAATTTCCGATCGTCAATCTGAAGATCATTATCGACGGTGTGATGATTGGCGCTCTGTTTGCGCTTGCCGCCTATGGGCTGGCACTGGTTTGGGGCGTGATGAACGTCAAAAACCTCGCACAGGGCGATTTCGTGATCGCAGGCGGCTATGTCGCGTGGTGGATTTCAAAGCAAGGCATGCACCCGCTGCTGGGCGTGCCTCTTGCCTTTATCATCATGTGGGGCATCGGCTGGGTGGTTTATAAGCTCGTGATTTCCCGCGTGATTGAGCGCGATCTCTTCACCTCGCTGCTCGCAACCTTCGGTCTGGCTATTATGATGGCGCAAATCATGAACCTCATGTTCGGCTCTGACACCCAAAGCATCGACCTTGGCTACACCACATTCCATTTCGCAGACGGTCTGATCGACATCCCTGTCGCCAAGCTGATTGGCGTTATCATGGCGCTGTCGCTGGCCGCTGCCGTCATCATTTTCATGAAAACCAGCCGCATGGGCCAAGCCATTCGCGCCACAGCGCAGGATGCCCGCGCCGCCCGAGTGCTGGGGATTGACACCGAAAAAGTCTACGCCTTCACCTTCTCGCTCAACTCCGCCATCTGTGGTGCTGCGGGCGCGATCATCGTGATGGCATGGGTCATCCAGCCCTTCTACGGCATCACCTATTCCATCCGCGCTTTCGTGATCGTGACCGCTGCTGGCCTTGGCAATTTGCCGGGCGTGATTGCTGCGGGCCTTGGGATCGGAGCGGCAGAGCAATATGGCTCCCACATCTTCGGGATCGGCTATCAACAGGCCATCGCTGTGCTGCTCTTGCTGCTGGTCTTGATCGTCAAATTGATCATCCAGCGCCGCAAGCGCCAAGTGTTGCAGTGAGGAAAACAGAACCATGACACGCACCTCCTCAACCCTCTTTCACCTCGTGATGCTGGCCGCGATCATTGTCGCGCCCTTCATCTTCCCCAACTACCAAACCCAACTCGCCACACTCTGGCTCTTCATCATCGTCTCTATGACATGGGACATGACCGGCGGGCAGATGGGCTACAACTCGCTTGGTAACATTTTCTTTTACGGGACAGGCATGTATGTCGCCGCTGTCGTGACCATCGCCATGGCTTATAACGTGCGCGAATATAATGACGCGGCCGGGGGTGGAATTTTCAAATTCACCGACGCCCAGTACTTCATGGGCTTTGGCTTTGGCTTGCTCGCGGCTGGCCTCTTTTGCGCCGCCTGCGCTTATATCATCGGCTTCCTAACCTTTGGCCTGCGCGGCCCCTACTTCGCCATCGGCACGCTCGGTGTGGCGATTGCAGCGGGCGAGCTGGTGTCCAACTGGGAATGGGTCGGCGGCGGCCAAGGCATCTCCATGCCGAACTATCCTGGCGAGCAGGAACGCATGTTCATCTACTTCGCCTATGCCGCAACCGGCGTCGTCCTCTACACCTTCTTGCGCTGGCTCTACAAAACCCGCTTTACCGCCGCGATCAATGCGATCCGCGATGACGAGGAAAAGGCGGAGGCGATGGGCATACACACCCTGCGCTACAAGCTCGCAGCATGGGCCATGTCCGCGTTCTTCGTTGGCATCGCAGGCGGCATCTCAGCCTTCCAGCTGCTACACTTCGAGCCACTGGAAACCGCCTATCAAACCATCAACCTCGGCATCTTCATGGTGGTCTGCGTGCTCTTGGGCGGCAAAGGCACGCTCTGGGGCCCGATCATCGGCGCCATCCTGTTCCACGTGTTCAAGGAAATCACATGGAACTACTTCCTCGGCTGGCAGTGGGTCGCCCTTGGTGCGCTCATCGTAGTCACCGTGGTCTATTTCCAAGAGGGCCTGATGGGCTGGCTGGCTACCAAGAAACCTGAATGGTTCGGCATCCGTGTCGAAAACAAAGACCTGAATGCGGAGGCAGCAAAATGAGCTCAATAATCGAGGTCACAGGCGTCTCTAAATCCTATGGCGGCGTGAAAGCAAACACCGACATTTCGATGAAGGTCAACAAGGGCGGCATCACAGGTCTGATCGGCCCCAACGGCTCGGGCAAGACCACGCTGTTCAACTCCATCGTCGGCTATCACCCGATTGATGGCGGTTCGATCAAGTTCGAGGGTCAGGAGATTTCCAAGATGCAGGTGCCGCAAATCGCGCGGCTTGGCCTGCTCAGAACCTTCCAGCAAACCCGGATCTATGGCGCGATGAACTGCGTTGAGAACATGCTGATCTCAATGCCCCATCGCAAAATGACCTTTCGCGAAGCCTTCACCAAAAACAACGCCGAGCAAATCGAGCGGGCGGAGAATTTGCTCGACTTCGTTGGACTCTACGAAAAGCGTTATCTGCGTGGGGGTTCGCTGTCCTTTGGTCAGCAGAAACTGCTGGAATTTGCCATGGCCCTGATGAATGAGCCAACAGTGCTGCTGCTTGATGAACCCACGGCTGGGATCAATCCCACGCTCATCAACGGCCTCATCGACCGCCTCAAGCGCGCCAATTCGGAGATGGGCATCACCCTTTTCGTGATCGAGCACAACATGCGCGTGATCATGAACATGGCCGAGCATATCTACTGCCTCGCCCATGGTGAAATGCTCGCCGATGGCAAGCCCGAGGATATCCAAAACGATCAGCGCGTCATCGACGCTTATTTGGGAGCGCACTGATGTCAGAAGACAAGAAACTCACAGGCTACGGTGGCGGCAGCGTCGACACGGTTATCTCCGTGGATGACGTCACCCGGCAAGTCGCAGCGATTGCGGAAGACATCACCGTCGAAAAGCTTGATGCCTTGGCCGACGGCCCTGCCTATGTCTCGATTGAGGGATTGAAAGCCGGCTATGGCAAGATGGAGATCCTGCACGACATTGACCTGCGCGTCGCCAAGGGCCAATCGCTCTGCCTGATCGGCCCCAATGGCGCGGGCAAATCCACGATCCTGCATTCGATCTTCGGCTTTACCAACATATTTTCAGGCAAAATCTACGTTGGCGAAGACCGCAAAGACGTCACCAAACTTACACCCAGCGAGAAGCTTTCCAGCGCCGGGATCGCCTATATTCTGCAAGACAAATCTGTCTTCCCCGGCATGACTGTTGAGGAAAATCTGTGGATGGGTGGCTTCCTAAAGGACCAACCAGCCGAGGCGAAGAAAGCCGCTGAAATGGTGTTCGACAAATACCCCCGCCTCGCAGCACGGCGCAAACACCAGGCCAAAGTGCTGTCGGGCGGCGAGCGGCGCCTTCTGGAAATCTCCCGCGCGTTGGTAATGAATCCCGAGGTCCTGCTGGTGGACGAACCAAGCATCGGCCTTGAACCGCGCTTCATCGACATGGTGTTCGAGATTTTGGACGACCTCCAACGCCGCGACGGAAAAACCATCATCATGGTCGAGCAAAACGCCAAAAAAGGCTTGGAGTTCGCAGATGTCGGTTACGTGCTTGTGTCTGGCGAGGTCGCAATTGCTGATCGTGGTGACGACCTTCTGGCGAACCCCAAAGTCGGGCAACTGTTCTTGGGCGGCTGACCCAGCTTTATAACCGCGCACCAGTTTGAAATCAGTGGTGACCTTGCATCGGGTCACCACGTTCCAATCCGTGTCCAACTTAATTTATTCGTAATTCCCAGTTGTTAGTGCAGGCCAGCACACGTTCTAAGAAAGAGTAACATGGGAATGCGGATCGTTTTCCTCGCGGTGATTGCGGGATTTGTCGTTTGGCACAGCCAAGATTTGTTAGTGATCGGAGCAATGTCACTCATTGCCTTGGTGCTTTGGTCTCAAAAGCCAGTTGATGAAACTGAAATCAGTGACGACGTAGAGCAAGAAGAGGCCGATGATCCCAAACCGGCCGAACCTACTGTCGAACAAGTTAGCACAAACCCACCTGACTACAGCCATTTCACCGATGTGTTTGAGGCAATTTCAATGGGTGATTTTACGACACGCCTGCAAAACGGACCCGAAGACTTGTCGGCAACGGTGAACCCGGCCCTTGATTCACTGCATACTGCTATTGATGAGGTGCTCGCACTTGCTGATCTCATGGCCAATGGCGATCTCTCCACTCAGGCAAGCGGTGAATACAAGGGCAACCTAGCCGCCCTGCGCGATGCGCTAAACGCAATCCGCACGGGCCTTCGCGGTTTGATCGGAAGCGCGCGCCAAAGCAGTGAAAATGTCAGCGACAAAAGCCACGAACTGTCTGAATTGACCAACAAAATGTCAGTTCAAACCGAGCAACAACTCTCAATTGCCAAAGGTGTCTCAAACGAGATTTCGGTCCTGCGTGATGTCGGCGAAACGCTCGGCCTATCCGTAAAGGAAAGCGTAATTACAACAGCTAAGGCCGTTTCTCGGTCAGAGACGGGCCTCGTGCGCAGTGAAGAAGCGTTTAAGGCAATTGATCGAATGCGCGATGGTTCCAAAGAAATCAGCGAAATGCTGAGCCTTATTGAAGATATCGCCCAGCAAACCAATCTCCTGGCGGTCAATGCCTCGATTGAGGCGGCACGTGCAGGTGATGCGGGGGCTGGTTTCGCAGTCGTCAGTTCCGAGGTAAAGGCCCTCGCGGATAGATCAAGCCAAGCAACAGAGCAAATCCGCAACACCACGAACCACATCGAATCTGCCGTGGGTGAATGTGGTGATGCAATGCGATCTTGCAGCGAGATCATTACAGACATTTCCGGCGATCTGAAAAAAGTTGATGGCATTTCAAAGTCCATTGGCGATGCCGCTGAGGCCCAGGCCGAAGCTGTCAAACGAGCGGAACAAGAGAGCATCAAGCTTCGCGATACGGCCAGCGCATCGACGGAGGCCACAAATCTCGCCAAGGGCATGGCTGGTGAATTGTCAGGGATTGTGCAGGAGATGGGTTCGTCCCTGAGCCGCTTTAAGCTTTCCGACGAAGAAATGGCCGTTGAGGTGATCGAACGAGCCAACAAAATTTCAAGAGCATTTGAAACCGCAGTTTCAAGCGGTGGCTTCACTATGGCCGAACTGTTTTCCCATGACTACACATTGATCGAGGGCACCAATCCTCCCCAATACATGGCGCCATTCGTTCCAATTACAGACAAATACCTGCCGGAGATTTTGGAAAGTACGTTCGATATCCACCCTGGCGTGATTTTCAGCTCAGCGGCAAACCATGATGGGTTTCTTTCCACCCAGACCGCCAGGTTTTCCAAACCTCAGCGGCCCGATGATCCTGTTTGGAATGCAGCCAATTCCAGAAACCGTCGTTTCTTCAATGATCGCGTCGGTCTTGCAGCCGGTCGGTCCCAAAAGAACGTGTTGCTGCAAGCATATCGGCGCGACATGGGTGGCGGACATTTCGTAACGATGAAAGACATCAGCGCACCCATTTTTGTGAATGGAAAACACTGGGGCGGCCTGCGCATTGGGTATCGCAGCCTTGAAGCAGCGGCCGCAACTGCGCCTAAATCTACAACACGTGCAGCTTAGATCAAAAGTTAAACTCCACTTTTGAAAACTCTTCCGGCTCCGGGCCAACGCATTGTACCAAGGTTCAATCTGCGTTGATCCACCGCAAAGGATCTGGCGTTGGAAAAGGTATTTTCCTCGTAAACAAAATTTGACGTGTTAGGCTTGTGAAATAAAGTCAAACTTCACTGGAGACAGCACATGAAATTTCTCAAACTTGCTGCACTTGTAACCATCTTTATGACACCCGCGACTGCGCAAGAAAATCGCATCGACCTGATCCGTCCAGATGCCCCAACGCTCGCAGCGCATGGCGAATTTCCAGTTGGGGTTCGCACGATGACTTTCACCAACCCAGACCAGATCGACATCCTGCAAGTGACCGAAACTGCACAACCGCGCACCGATCGTACCCTCACCGTCGAGGTTTGGTATCCCGCGGCCACCGGAACTGAAGCCGGAACAACCTATGACGTGATCCTACGCGACGGAATTCAAAAGGTCCCCGTAATTGGAATGGCATCGCGCGACGCTGCTAAGGCAAATGGCAGCTATCCCCTGATCATCATTTCGCATGGCTACCCCGGCAACCGCTACCTCATGAGCCACTTAGGCGAAAATCTGGCGTCCAAAGGTTATGTCGTTGCCTCCATCGACCATCCACGGTCAACCTATTCCGACAAGCAAGCCTTTGGGGACACGCTCGTAAATCGCCCGCTCGATCAAATCTTTATCCTAAATGCCATGGATGCAGCCTCTAAGGGCCGCGGCCCGCTCTCTGGTCTCGTCGATACATCCAGCACTGGTTTGATCGGCTACTCCATGGGTGGATATGGCGCAGTTATCGTCGGCGGTGCAGGTGTGACCGAGACCGCCGTTGGATACGAGTGGGGTGGGCCGCAAGGTACGCTTGGCATTCACCAACACGGCGCCGAAACTCAAAGCAACGTGCATGATGACCGGATCAAAGCAATCGTCGCGATTGGACCTTGGGGGCGCCATTTCGCTTTTTGGGATGCTGATGGTGCTGCCGGTATCACCACACCGATCATGTATGTCGGCGGATCGGTTGACGATGTGTCGGATTACACCAATGGCATCAGCGTGCTCTACAATGAAAGCGTAAATGCGGAACGCTATTTGCTGACCTTCAAGGGCGCCAACCACAACGCCGCCGCCCCAATGCCCGCACCCGTCGAAAGCTGGAAACCAGTTGATAACCTCGACTTCATCCCCTTTGAGCACTACGCAGATGCGGTTTGGGATACACGGCGTATGAACAATATCCTCGCCCATTTCACCACAGCTTTTATGGGCAATTACATTCAAGGTGACGCTGCGATGAGCGGCTACCTTGATCTGGTTGAAACTGCAGAAGATGGCGTGGCCGCTCTCAACGAAGATGGCACTCAAAAGCCAGAACATACCTATTGGAAAGGCTTTGCACCCCGCACAGCAAAAGGTCTGAGTTTGATGCAAGCCAAGCCCTAAACACAGCCCGAATCAAATCCGGCAAGGTGGTGTTTCCAGACAGCCCCTTGCCGCTGATTGCTCCAAAAAACTGGAAAAGCGGCAAAACAAATGCCGCTTTCGGCCATGCGGTCATGTGCTGGTTTGCTACTGATGAAATCAGAATTGAATTCGGAGGCTAAGCCATGAACATCCAGAACAAACCGAGTCTCGACGCTGTAACCAAACCCGTCGCAGAGGCGCGCGGTCTTTCAAATGACCACTATATTGACCCGGAAACCTTTGCGCTTGAGCGCGACAAAATCCTGTTCGCAACATGGTCCGGCGTCGGATTTGGCAAGGATGTTCCCAATGAAGGAGACGCCGCACCGGTTGATTTTCTCGGCATGCCACTGCTTTTGGTGCGCGACGAAAAGGGCGATGTCAGGGTTTACCAAAATACCTGCCGCCATCGCGGGATGATCCTCGTCGAAAAGGCCACAAACATTCGCGGCACGATCCGCTGTCCCTATCACAGCTGGTGCTACGGTTTGGATGGCAGCTTGCGTTCAACTCCGCATGTTGGCGGGCCGGGCAACAACATCCACGAAAACATCAAACGCAATGAACTTGGGTTGGTCGAAATACGCTCATATATGTGGCGCGATATCGTGTTCGTGAATGTCTCTGGCGACGCGCCTGAATTTGAGACCCATGCTGCAGATTTGATTGAGCGTTGGTCTGAGTATGACCAGCCAATGGTGCATGGCGGTGGCAGCAGCTCCTTCAAACTTGAGGTGAAATGCAACTGGAAGCTCGCGGTAGAAAACTATTGCGAAAGCTACCATTTGCCTTGGGTGCATCCGGGTCTGAACAGCTATTCGCGTCTGGAAGATCATTACAATATCGAGGTTCCGCGCGCCTATTCTGGCCAAGGCACGTTGGTTTACCGCCAACTTGAAGGCAAAAACGGGCAGAAATTCCCTGACTTTGAAAACCTAAGCGATAAATGGGACACCGGTGCTGAGTATATATCCGTTTTCCCGAACGTTCTTTTGGGTGTGCACCGCGACCATGCCTATGCGATTTTGCTGGAGCCAAAGGGATTGGATGAAACGCTAGAGCATGTTGAAATCTACTATCCCCCCTCGGTTGACGACAGCTATGCAGAGCTGAAAGATCAAAATGCGGAGCTTTGGCGGGGTGTGTTTGAAGAAGACATCTTCGTCGTGGAAGGCATGCAGCGCGGGCGTCATGGGCGCTTCTTTGACGGTGGCAAATTCTCACCAGCGATGGATGGGCCAACCCATACGTTTCACGATTGGGCGGCGCGGGCACTCCAGGCGTGAACGATTTGGATGCAGCACTTCTCGCTGCCCACCACGACCAAGACAACACGGCGTTAATTGCGCTCTACAGCCAAGCCGCAGATCAGGCTGAAAATGCAGGTGACACAAACGCTGCCTGCTTTTTCTTAACCCATGCTTACGTCTTTGCCTTAGAAGAGGGCAGCGCAAACGCAAACGCGCTGCACATGCGGCTAAAGCAACATGGCCGCGAGGAATAAACCTCAATCGCCCGTGTAAAGCCCGGAAATCAGTTCGCCTGACGTGCCGTCAGCTCTGAACCCGCCGCCAACTTCAGCTGGAATGCTGTTTTCAGTATCAAAGCCGAAAAAGCCACCACGGCTTTGGAATGTAGCAGAAGACCCAACCACATCTACGTTTTGCCCATCAAGCGACGTCGACAGCGACCCACCTGAGAAACCAGAACCAGAGATTCTCATATTGTTGATCTGCAAAGTGTCAAAAGGAGCCGGGTTTGATGAACTGGTAAAGCCATTCAACGTCACATCAACATCATTGGCTCCGAAATTCACCGCTGTTGTTGCCGTTCCAGTCATTTCAAAAGTGCCACCGCCATTGGCTACATTGATCGAGGATTGACCCACAAACGTCGCGCTCGCGGATCCAGTAGGCATATCGCTCGGGTTGGTAACCAGTCCCAAAATTGCACTCCCGCTGCCAGTTGGAGCCGTTATGGTTACAGGTGTCAAAAACTGCATTTCGGTGCCAAGGCCAGAACCCGCGAACACCGTTACTTGGGTCGACCCATCGTCCAAACCCGTGAGGCCATTCCCGGTGGCTGAGTTTAGCGTGACGGTCCCATCAGAAAACCGCGTGACCCCATTGCTGTGCGAAAATGTTCCGGTAATGTTGGCCACATCCCCGTTATTGCCAATCCGTGTTCCACCAAGCGTGCTAACCACATTTTCAGGGCGCGAAAGAGTTGGATAGTTCTCTCCACCATCATCATTTAGCGCGCCAGAGCCAGACATAACGGACCCACCGCCACCACACGCGGTCAAACCGATAAGACCGATGCAGGAAATTAGAAGTTGATTGCGCACTTTTTGAGCCCCCTCAGACAAAAGTGAAATGATCGCTTGTCAGTTCGCTAAGCGCGATATCCTGAAACAAAATCGTCGTGCCGGCCGCGTTAAACTGCGCGCCACTGCCGGTTTGAGATAGAGCGTTTTGGATATTTCCCGAATTCAAGCCCGAAAATCCCACAAGCTCGACCGTATCAATGCCAATTTCGAAGTCGGCCGAAAATCCGCGTGCGACATAGGTGTTTCCAGACAGACGAACAGAGCCAAAATCGAACGCCGCAATCCTGTCGTTTCCGTCTGATGTTGCGAAAACAAACGTGTCACGGCCTGACCCGCCAGACAAAACATCATTCCCAGCACCGCCAATCAGGCGATCTTGCCCGAAAATAACAGAAGCCAGATGATCTGCCAAAATGACATCCCGACCATCGCCACCCGTGAGCGTGTCATCCTGAAACCCACCAACAAGGAAATTGCTGCCAGCACCACCATCCAAATCATTGGTGCCGCTCAGACCCATCAAAATGTCTGCGCCTCCACCACCAGACAACTGGTTACCACTTATGTTTCCGGTAATGTTGTCATTGCCGGAACCACCAAATGCCTGTTCGATCAACACACCGTTGGCGATGGTGTATCCACCTTTAATGCCGTCAACATACGACACAGATCCACCGCCCGTTGGTGTGTAATCCAAAGTCGCGGCGCGCAGATCAATTATCGCATTCTTGTTGCCTGAGTAGCTGATGGCATCGATGCCGCCGACATCCCAAATCGCCGCAAAATGGGTTCCCAGATCGTTGGTTCCATCCAATTCGTACATCGTGGTGCCAGAATTCGTTGTTGTATTGGCACCGTAATATTCCTGAAGAACCGCGATATCGATCGGGCTAAATGTTCCCTCACGACCAAATTCTTCAAACTCGTAGGATCCGGTTGAAAAGCTGTCGGCCTCATCCCAACCATCATTGTATCCCATGACCGTGAATACGCCCTGATTGAGATCGTAAAGACCGGTGTCATATGGAGTGTCGACACCGCGCAAAATTTCACTCTCGTGATCCGCCTCATGCGGGTGTTCAAGGCCCAGAACATGACCAATCTCATGCAAGAAATAGACGTAAGATAAACCTCCCTTGCTCAGGCCAATATCCCAATTGAAATTCTCGACATCAAACCAAGCATAATAGGGCTCAGCGTTTGGAGCTGGAAGACTTGCCAACGCCCCTTCGCCACCAAGTCGCTCGGCGACCAACGTGAGCTCTGCGCGACTATGCAACGTTCGTTCTACGAAACGCAGATTTGTGAAGGTCTCGATATCATCAAACACCTGATAGAATGCGTTTACTTCTGCATTTGTCCATCCAACACCTGTACCAGTGAAAACTCCACCGGGATCAGAATATTGACCAAGGCTCTCGCCTGGCGCGGCAAAATAGTAGCCTAGCGTCGTCGAATTTAGTTGGAATTCTGAACGCAGAGAATTTTTAAGGTCAGTCATGCAAGCTTGTAAGTTGGTTCGTCCCTGCGCATCTATATAGCACCTATTTCCTTGGGAATAAGGCCAGTTTGTTCACAATTTCTCTTGCGGGTACTTCTGCATCGGAATGGCGCGGACGAACCGTCACGAACTTGACCAAAAACGCCTCGGAAAGTCGGATTTAGGGCTGACATTCGCAGCTCTCAGCGAAAGAGTGTGTTCACAAGAAATTGGAGAGACATATGGATTTTGCCCTGTCCCAGGAACAGACAATGATTGTGGAAACGGTCCGCAATTTTGTCGAGACTGAGTTTTATCCACACGAAGATCAGGTCGAGCGGACAGGTGTTGTGCCACGCGAACTTGGTGATGAGATCGCGCAAAAATGCAAGGAAATAGGGTTTTTTGCCTGTAATATGCCTCAGGAGGTTGGTGGCGGCGGACTTGGTCACCTTGATTTTGCCTTGGTCGAACGCGAGCTTGGTCGCGGCGCCATGGGGCTTGGCGTGTTCTTCGGGCGACCAAGCGGTATCCTGATGGCTTGCGAGGGGGAACAGCGTGAAAAATACCTTCTCCCGGCTGTGCGCGGTGAAAAATTTGACGCATTAGCAATGACCGAACCTGACGCTGGGTCAGATGTGCGGGGTATGAAATGCACGGCCCGTCAAGAAGGGGGTGATTGGGTGGTGAATGGCACCAAACATTTCATTTCCCACGCCAATATCGCCGATTTCGTGATCGTCTTTATTGCCACTGGCGAAGAGGAAACCGCGCGCGGCACAAAGAAAAAGATCACCTGTTTCTTGGTCGATCGCGGCACACCGGGCTTTGAGATCCGCGATGGGTATGCCTCTGTCAGCCACCGTGGTTATCAGAACATGATCCTCAGTTTTGACGATTGTCGCCTGCCGGCTTCTGCGGTTTTGGGTGAGGTGCATCGCGGGTTTGATATCGCCAATGACTGGCTTTACGGCACGCGGCTGACCGTTGCTGCAAACTGCGTGGGCCGAGCACGGCGCGTGTTTGAGTTTGCCCTGCCACATGCGGTTGAGCGCAAACAATTCGGTCAGCAGATTGGTAAATTCCAAGGCGTCAGCTTCAAATTCGCCGATATGATCACCGAGATTGATGCGGCTGAATGGCTAACGCTTTCCTCTGCATGGCGTTTGGATCAAGACCTGCCTGCCAATCGCGAAATTGCTTCTGCCAAGCTGTATGCGACAGAAATGTTGGCGCGTGTCACCGATGAAGCCATTCAGATTTTCGGAGGCATGGGCTTGATGGATGATCTGCCCTTGGCGCGCTGGTGGCGAGATGCTCGTGTGGAGCGCATTTGGGATGGGACCAGCGAAATCCAGCGTCACATCATCAGTCGCGACCTGTTGCGCCCCTTGGGAGGGTAGGATGCCTCCGGCGGAAGTATTTTTGGAAAATCGAAGCCATGGGTGATTTGACCCGCGTGCTGCGGCCCTCAAGCATTGCCGTGATTGGCGGTGGCTTTTGGTGTGAGAAGGTTATTCGCCAATGCAAAGCAATGAGTTTTGATGGGCCGATTTGGCCGGTGCATCCAAAGCGTGATCAACTTGGTGGCGTTTCAACCTATTCTTCGATTTCTGAGCTTCCCGGTGCCCCAGATGCCGTTTTTTTGGGGATCAACAGGGAGGCCAGTATAGCAGCGATTGCTGAGCTCTCTGCGCTTGGTGCTGGTGGCGCGGTCGTGTTTGCTTCGGGGTTTGCAGAGGCAGAAGCGGAGGATCCAACAGGGCCAGATGCGCAAGAGCGCTTGCTTCAGGCCGCTGGGGGCATGGCGATTTTGGGCCCGAATTGTTATGGGTTTATCAATTACTTAGACGGCGCACTTTTGTGGCCTGACCAGCATGGTGGGGAACGTGTCGAGCGGGGCGTCGCCCTAATCGCGCAGAGTTCCAACATCGCGATAAACCTGACTATGCAGGCGCGCGGCCTACCGCTTGCTTATGTGTTGACCGTCGGAAACCAAGCGCAAGTTTCGTTGGCTGAGGCCGGTCTGACCGCGTTGGCGGATCCGCGCGTGACCGCCTTGGGGCTCTATATTGAAGGCTTTGGCGACATTCGAGCATTTGAGGCGCTTGCTACTGAGGCACGTCGCTTGGGCAAGATGATTGTAGCCTTTAAGGCCGGGAAGTCCGAGGCCGCGCGTGCCGCAACAATCTCTCATACGGCCTCTTTGGCAGGCGGGGATGCGGCTTCAAACGCCTTTCTGGAGCGTTTGGGAATCCCACGGGTTTACGGAATTCCGGAACTTTTGGAGACCCTTAAACTCTTCCATATTGCAGGTCCACTTGGCTCAAATCGGATTGCAAGCCTAAGCTGTTCAGGCGGCGAAGCATCGCTTTTTGCGGATACTGTGGAAGGGCGGAATGTGATCCTGCCGCCGCTGTCGGAAAGCCAGCGGAAAGACCTGCGCGATGCCTTGGGTCCAAAAGTTGCTCTGGCTAACCCGTTGGATTACCACACATATATCTGGAACGATCGTCCTGCGATGGTGAAGGCCTATTCCGCAATGTTGGGCGGTGATGCGGAGATTTCTTTCCTGATTTTGGATTTTCCGCGTGCGGATCGCTGTGATTTTTCAGATTGGTTTCAAGCGGTTGAGGCCTTTGCGGATGCATGCACTGCAAAGGGTGCAAAGGGTGCTGTCCTCGCAACCATGGCCGAGAATTTGCCAGAGACCTTGGCCAAGCAAATCGCATATTTGGGGTTGGCGCCAATGATCGGAGTAAGCGAGGCAATCGGTGCGGTCGAAGCTGGGTTTCAATGGTCTCAAGCTGGGAGCCATGACCCGGTTCTTCTCCCTCAAGAGAGTGCTAATAGGATTGAAACGCTGAGTGAATATGAAGCCAAAGCCATCTTTAGCGATGCGGGCCTTCAACTTCCCAAAAGGGCTTTTGCAAAAACCGTTGAAGATGCTTGCGAATGCGCAGTTGAGCTCGGCTTTCCCGTAGTTCTGAAGGGGCAAGGTATTGCTCACAAGTCGGAAGCTGGTGCCGTGGTCCTAAATCTGATGAACAAGCGAGAGATTGAGAATGCCGCTCGCCAAATGACAGGCGTAGAGGGCTTTCTTGTCGAGCAGATGTTGCCGGTGCCAATTGCTGAATTGTTGGTAGGTATCTCTCATGATCCGGCTATGGGCTATGTTTTGACGCTTGGCGCAGGTGGTGTGATGACTGAGCTCCTTAATGACACAACATGCCTGCTGCTGCCTGCCAGCCCTGAGGCTATCGAAAAGGGCTTAAGAAAGCTTAAAATTTTCGGCCTATTGAATGGATTTCGAGGAAGAAATGCCGCTGATATACGTAAACTCGTGATGGAAATCGCCAAATTCGCTGCAGTGGCCGAAACGATGCATAAGGAACTGGAAGAAATGGAGATCAACCCGCTGATGGTATACGAGGATAGGGCAATTGCAGCCGATGCGCTGATCGTAAGGAGAGTAACATGAGTGAAATATCCATCAAAACCAAGCGTGAAGGTGGCATACTTGAGGTTACCCTGGATCGTCCGAAGGCAAACGCGATTGACCTGCATACCAGCCGCGAAATGGGTGAGGTTTTCGCGAATTTTAGAGATGATCCAGAATTGCGCGTGGCGATAATTACGGGTGGTGGTGAAAAGTTCTTTTGCGCGGGTTGGGACCTGAAAGCAGCAGCCGATGGAGACGCGGTTGATGGCGACTATGGAAAAGGCGGCTTTGGTGGCTTGCAGGAGTTACCACATCTAAATAAGCCAGTGATCGCGGCAGTTAACGGCATATGTTGTGGTGGTGGTTTTGAATTGGCCTTGTCTGCTGACATTATTCTGGCCAGTGACACGTCCAGTTTTGCCCTGCCGGAAATCCGGTCTGGCACGGTTGCTGATGCGGCCTCAATCAAGCTGCCAAAGCGTATACCCTATCACATTGCGATGGAAATGTTGCTGACCGGGCGCTGGTTGAACGTTGAAGAGGCCCATCGATGGGGGTTTGTAAATAGAATTGTGCAAAGCGCTGATTTAAAAGAAGAAGCATGGAACTTGGCTCGTCTTCTGGAAACCGGTCCACCGCTGGTTTACGCGGCCATCAAGGAAATCGTGCGTGACGCTGAGGATGCTAAGTTTCAGGATGCGCTAAATCGGATTACACGGCGTCAACTCGCCAGTGTCGACACGCTTTATGCCAGCGAGGACCAATTGGAGGGTGCCCGCGCCTTTGCAGAGAAACGCGATCCGGTGTGGAAAGGAAAATAGGTTAACCTTGGATTTGCACCCAGCACAAACACGGTGCTAACGTGATGCAAATCATGCACGGAAAATCCCAATTCCAGGACGGTTAACGGCGATCCCTTAACAAACTCCTAACCTCAGATACCCGGCGCGTACCTTCGCCAAGCAGCACTTTATTGGCGTGACCCGCGACCAGCGGGTCTCATTTTGGCAGAACCGAACCAAAGATCGAACCAAGCCGCGATGCACCCCCCGCCCCGCAGGGCAAAAGCCGCAGGCGTTCTCAGACCTCGGGGACACCTTCGACCCGCACCATAGAAATTGATGTCGTGACGCTTTCGCGCAGCGTTTTCCATGGGGCGTATTCTTCGGACACCATGAACGCATCCAGGCTCTCTTGATCTGGCCATTTGAAAATCACAACCCGCTTGGGCTTCCAATCCCCAAACAACACATCGACCTTACCATCGCGTGTCAGATACTGCCCACCTGCCGCTTCAACCATCGGTTTCACGGCCGCCTTATACCGCTCGTAGGCCTCATGATCATGGATTTCGTTTTCAAATATCAGATACAGCGCCATCGATTTTGTCCTCCCATCTTCCATCTCTCCAACCACTGTGGCGCAAATCAAGGTTGCGGCGCAATCTCTGCTTTCAATTGCAAATCGCCCAAGTAATTCCTATATGAAGCGCAACATTATAAGGAGATAACATGGATTTCATCGACGTAATTGACACAATTGGCGTGCCGGCACTGGCCTTATTGGTTTTTGCAGCCGTACTTATTTTTATGATGGTCAAATCCGTTCCTCAGGGCGAGGAATGGACCGTTGAACGCTTTGGTCGCTACACACGTACGATGAAACCCGGTTTGGGTTTTTTGATCCCGGTCATGGATAAGGTCGGCAATCGGGTCAATATGATGGAAACCGTGCTCGATATTGAGAGCCAGGAAGTCATTACCAAAGACAATGCGATGGTGATGGCGGATGCGGTTGCGTTTTATCAGGTCGTGGATGCGTCGCAGGCGTCTTATGAGGTTCGCAATTTGGAGCGTGCGCTTTCGAATTTGGCACAGACGAATATTCGTGCAGTGATCGGCTCGATGGATCTCGATGAAAGCCTTTCTAACCGGGATATGATCAATGCGCGGCTCCTTTCGGTGATTGATCAGGCGTCTAACCCTTGGGGCGTGAAAGTGACCCGTGTGGAAATCAAAGACCTCACGCCGCCAGCGGATATCAATGACGCAATGGCGCGTCAGATGAAGGCGGAGCGCGAAAAGCGTGCGGAGATTTTGATCGCTGAGGGTCAAAAGCAATCGGCTATTCTGAAAGCTGAGGGCGAAAAGGAAGCGCAGGTTCGCGAGGCTGAGGGTCGCCGGGAAGCGGCATTCCTTGATGCGGAAGCGCGTGAGCGTTCGGCGCAGGCTGAGGGTGAGGCGACGCGCATGGTATCCGAGGCCATCGCGGCGGGTGACATTCAAGCGGTGAACTACTTTGTTGCTCAAAAATACACCGAAGCCTTGCGTGACATCGCAGCAGGCCCGAGTGCCAAGACCATTATGATCCCGCTGGAAGCGTCCAACGTGATTGGCTCGGTTGCAGGTATTGCCGATATTGCTAAGGCAGTGACAGGCAAGGAGAGCAGCTAAATGGCTATGTTTGAATTCTTGCAAGGCATTTCGCCCTGGTACTGGCTGTCCTTTGGGATCGTCGTTGGCGTCTTGGAAATGGCGACCATGTCATTTTTCCTGATTTGGCCTGCCCTTGCCGCGATGGTCATGGCTGTTTTGCTATGGATTGCGCCTGATCTGTCGCCAGCCATTCAGATCACGGCTTTTGCGGTTCTGTCGATTGCGCTCACGCTGGTGGGGCGCAAATTGATCATGCAGTTTGGTGACGGTGGCGGTGAGGAAACTCTGATCAACAACCGTGCTGCTCAGTTGGTTGGCCGAACCGGTAAGGTGATCGATGCAGGTGCTTTGGACGGCGCTGTTGAGGTGGATGGCATTCGCTGGCGTGCCAGTTGGGAGAAATCGCCCAATCTTGCCGAGGGTGCGCTGATCAAAGTCGATGCGAATCAAGGTATGACGCTAGAGGTCAGCCCGATAGAAAGCTGATCTTTGCGGTTCGATAACTCAAGCATAAGTTGCAAATTTCCCGTTTAAGGGGTGTTTTTCACTCTAAAAGCGAAGAATTTGCACAAATCTTGCCACAATTTCGACTGTCCTAAACTGTAAATTAACCACTGCGCGGCCCCCAACTCGCGCAGAATCGGTGAGGGATATGATTGAGATCAATAAACGCGCGGCCTTAACGGTCGCAGCCTTGTTTATGGCTATTGCGTCGCCAGCTGGCGCGAATGTGGTAAACGGCGAAGTAACTTTTGAAGAAACACGCTGCCCGGGCACTTGTACCGGCACAGCCGTAAACCCGCTATTGGACACTGTTTCCCTTGGCCAGATGACAACGAACCTAACGGGTCCGATGTCACTTGGAAGCACCAGTTTGGTCGAGGGCCAATATCTGGGTGGAAACAGTTTTGGCTTCGATTTCCAATCGATCCTAAACCCAAGCATGGGTGGCATTATCTCCGGTATCGACTTTGATACTGCGGGAACGGAAATTGACGGAATAACTGTCAGCTTTGATGGCGAACTTGAGGATGCAATCCTGTTTGCAGCCTATACGGCGGACTCGGTTGCGGTCTATATCGAGGCAACAGCGGCCGGAAGCTCCTCGGTTGAAGCAGGACGTGCGACCATTGATCTGACTTTGAATGCGCCAACAACGAACTCGGTAGAGGTAACTGGCGTGACTGCGGTCCCTGTTCCGGGCGGGTTGCCACTGATGCTGGCAGGCCTTGCGGGCATGGGATTTGTAGTGCGTCGCAACTCTGAAAGCTGACAAGCGCCGCGCAAACAATTTTTGTGATTGAAAAAATGGTTGGTCTCAGAGTGCTGAGGCCAACCATTTTTGTATGATTTCGCCATAAGCGGGTGCGTTTGCAATTGGGCCCATATGGCCAGCCCCCGGCAGCGGTGCAAGTGTAGCGTTTGGCAGCGTCGCGGTAATGACCTGGTTCGTGGCCTTGGCGATTTCGCGTGTCGTTTCACCATGAGACACAAGCACAGGAATGTTCATTGATTTGATGTCATCCAGCATCACCCGCTCTGATGCATCCCCAAACAGGCTCGGGCGCTGGAGCGTGATGAAGCGCACGGTTTTGGTGAGGTATTCACGGGTTGGTTCCGCGAGGCTTTCCCACGGGCGGTTCTTTTCCCAATAGGTGAAGAAGATGCGCGCCGCGTTGGGCCAATCCTCGGCATCGAAATACGCTTGCGCCTCGGAGATGTCATTGAAGTCGCTGCCATCTTTTGGGCGGGTCATGGGGTGATCGACATCCAGCAGGAAGCCGAAATTCACCGGCTCATAGAGGATCATCGCGCGGACCAGATCGGGGCGCATTTTGGCAATGCGAAACGCGATGGTGCCGCCATAGGAGTGGCCCATCAGGATCGCTGGCTCCTTGGCCTCACGCTCCAAAAGGGCGATCATCGCGTTTGTGGCCTGTATTTGATAGGGCTGCGCGGGATCGTATTGGGACCTTCCATGGCCGGGGGAGTCGGCCAAAAGGCAGCGAAATTTGGTCGATAGAATGTCGCTGAGCCCGGTGAGGGTCGCAAGCGAGCCCTGAGCGCAGTGCTGCATCAGCAGCGGCGGGCCGCTGCCTTTGCTTTCCCAGTTGGTGCTGAGACCTGCGAAGTGCTCTTCGGTCAAGTCAGCTCTGCCAGATGCGCGTCCAGATAGGCGAGGCGGTCCTGACCCCAGAAGATCTCTTCGCCAACGATATAGGTCGGCGCACCAAAGACACCAGCATTGAGCGCGTCTTGGGTATTGCGCTCGAAGGTCTCAACGGAGCTGAGCAGGCCTTTGCTGGCAATCGCAGGGTCAAAGCCGTGCTTTTCCATGATCTCTGCCACAACAGCGTCATCTGCCATGTCCTTTTCCTCGGCCCAACACCCAGCACAGAGCGCATGGGTCAACCCACCAAGATCGCCGCCGCCTGCATCCTGCGCGGCGATGATTGCCGCACAACTTGGCACAGGATTTGTGGGCCAGTGGGCGGGATGCAGATTTATCGGCAGGTTGTTCATCTTGGCGATGCGCGGAATTTCCTGCAGGCGGTAGGCAGCGCGCGCCGGGTGACGCTTGGGCGGTGGCGGCGTGCCGTGTTCTTCAAACACTTTCATCAGGCCAAAAGGTTTGTAGTTGATGGTGGCGTTATGCTTGGCCGCGATCTCCTCAAGCTGGGTGCCAGCAAGGTAAGTAAAGGGGCTAAGAGTGATCATATAGTAGTCGATCTGGGCCATGTTTTTATCCTTTTGTGGGTGACGGCAGCTTTCAATCAAAGCGCGGTCTTTGCAAGCTGGTTTTGAGGTGGTAAGGCGCGTCAACAGTCACAAAACGGTCATGGTGCCACGGGTAGCGCCAGACGTGGCCAAAGCTTGGGGAATAGCGGATGCCGACGATCATTGAACCAAAACTTCTGTCAGGAAACTCTAACCGACCGCTTGCTGAAGCGGTGTGCAAGCGCATCAGCATGCACCGCGGATCGACCGTTGATTTGGTGGACACGCGGGTTGAGCGCTTTAACGATGGTGAGATTTTTGTTGAGGTGCATTCCAATGTGCGCGGCGAGGATATGTTCATTATCCAATCCACGTCCAATCCGGCCAATGACAATTTGATGGAACTTCTGATCATGACGGATGCGCTGCGGCGGTCCTCTGCCCAGCGGATCACGGCGATTATCCCCTATTTCGGATATGCGCGACAGGATCGCCGGACCAAGGCGCGCACGCCGATTTCCGCCAAGCTGGTGGCCAATATGATCGCCAAGGCCGGGATTGAGCGGGTGTTAACGATGGACCTGCACGCGGCGCAGATTCAGGGCTTTTTCGATATTCCGGTGGATAATCTATACGCTTCGCCGGTCTTCACGCTGGATATTCGCCATCACTTCAAGAAGATGGAGGAGGTCACTGTTGTATCCCCCGACGTGGGCGGTGTGGCGCGGGCGCGCGATATTGCGCAGCGCATTGGCACAGGGCTTGCGATTGTGGACAAGCGGCGCTCGGCGCCCGGCGAGATCAAAGAGATGACGGTTATCGGGGATGTGAAGGATCGCAAGTGCATCATTGTTGACGATATTTGCGATACGGCGGGCACGTTGTGCAAAGCAGCTGAGCATTTGATGGAGCAGGGGGCCAAGGAGGTTCATGCTTACATTACGCACGGTGTGCTGTCGGGGCCTGCGGTGGAGCGGATCACAAAATCATCCATGAAGACGCTGGTGATCACCGATACGATTGAGGCGACGCCTGCGGTGCGGGCTGCCAAAAACATACGCATTGTGCCGACAGCGCCGATCTTTGCGCAAGGCATCCTGAACATCTCAAGCGGGACGTCGGTTTCGTCATTGTTCAATGACGATGCTCTGGCACCGCTTTACGAGGGGATTTATCCTCAGGGCTGAGACGCGCGGAGACTTCGCGAAAGCGGGATGAGGGCAATGGCCAGCAGGACTGCGGCGGCTAGGAATGGCGCGCCGGGCAGTGTGATCATGGCGTCTTCTTTGGTGAAGCTCTGAAAGATCAGTGAAAACGGATAGGGTGCGATAAAGGCGGCGAGCGAGGAGAGGCTTGCGATCACGCCTTGGAGTTCGCCTTGGGCGTCGTCTGCGACTTTGTTGGAGATATGGCCTTGGAGCGCGGGGCCGAAAAGGTCGGCGGCACCCACGGTCAGGATCAGTGCGAAGACCATCCAGCCCTCGTTTGCGAAACCGAACCCGATCAGCACGAGGATGTTCATGATTGCGGCGACCCAGATGGTGCGGATTTCGCCGAGCCACGGGATCACGATGCGGATCAGCCAGCCTTGGGAAATGATCAGCACCACGCCGTAAGCTGCAAGCGAGAGGCCGACCATGCGGGCGTCCCAACCAAAGGTGAATTTGGACCAAAAGGCCCAAAGCGCGGCATAGATTGCGCCTGA
>CAZQMR010000007.1:21537-35266 GCA_964594465.1 uncultured Rhodobacterales bacterium | reverse complement strand
GCCTGGATGGCCAGCTGGAGTTCCTGGGCCGGATTGATGCGCAGGTTAAAATCCGTGGGATGCGCGTTGAATTGGGTGAAATCGAAGAAATGCTTTTGCGGCAACCGGGCGTCTATGCGGCTGCTGTCACAACATCGCAATCACGGCTAGTCGCCTATTTGGTGACCGATGAAAATGGCTCCGACACGGCAGAGGGTATCCAGCCGCTTGAAGGGTTTGATCTAATAACACTGCGCCATGCTCTTGGCCAGCAACTGCCCGAACACATGATCCCGCAGGCCTTTGCCGGGATTGCGCGGCTGCCGCTGACTGCATCTGGCAAGCTTGACCGCAAGGCGCTGCCAGAGGTCGAGGTTGAGATCGCGCAGGTGGCCTATGAAGCTCCAATCGGAGATATGGAAACGCTGGTCGCAGACACGATGGCCGAGCTGCTGGAGCTTGACCGTGTCGGACGAAATGACGACTTCTTTGCCCTTGGTGGACATTCGCTATTGGCGGTGCGCCTTGCTGCGCGCATTGAAGCTGAAACACAAATCTCTTTGCCTGTTGCGGCCATATTCCAAGCGTCAAGCGTAATCCAAATTGCGCGCGCTTTGGCAGAGGGTGCGGACGGTCCAACAACAGGGGATATTGGCGTTGCGGAGGCTATTGCGGACCTCTCCCTTGCCGATGCCCTGCCAAGTCTGAGCGATACGAAGGCTAAAGGGCTTGATGAGGCGGAGCGGATATTGCTGACAGGTGCCACCGGGTTTTTCGGGCGGTATCTTGTGCGTGAATTGCTTGGCCGCACGACGGCGCAAATTCTCTGCCTCGTGCGTGGAACCGATGCCAGCGCATCGCTGCAACGTATCCATGATGCCCTGCTGGCGATCCCGCAATCTGAACTGCCGATAGGGTGGCAAAGCCGGATCGAGGTTATTCTAGGAGACTTAAGCGAACCCAATCTGGGACTGCCCGAGGCCTGTTGGAGCGAGCTGGAAGACAACGTTGATGCGATCCTTCACAACGCGGCTGAAGTGAATGTCGTGAAACCCTATGGGATGCTCAAACAGGGCAATACGCTCAGCGTTTTGCGTATGTTGGAACTGATGTCCAACGGGCGGCCAAAATCGCTGGTCTTTGTGTCCACGTTGGGAACGGTTGAAACGCCATTCCCGGCGGATCGTCAGATCCGCAACCCAACTGACGAGCCTGCGCCGGATGATAGCGGCTATAACCTGTCCAAATGGACCGCAGAGCAGTTGATTTTGAGAGCCCGGGACAAGGGTTATGCAGCGCAGATCATGCGACCGGGCCTGATTATCGGGGATGCGTTGCACGGGTATTATGACACGGCTGATGTCGGTTATAGCTACCTATCGCTCTTTATTGATACCGGTTCTGTGCCGGATGCGATGTGGGTGACGCCCCTGCCGTGGATCAATGTGGATAGAGCCGCGCAACGGCTGCTTGATCTGGCAGGGCTCGACAGCCTGCCCTTCGGTACGGCGCATATTTTTGAATACGGCGCGGCCCCACCTCAATTGCTGAGTGCGGCTGGCCCGGAACTTGACGTAGTTGCAGGGATGGAATGGGTGCGCCGTGCAATTCGGGTTCTTGAACGCGATCCTGAGCATGTAGCGATTTGGCTGTTGCCCGGCCTGCTGGATATGGCTGCCAACGCTGCTGACGAACCATCGCAGATGTTAGAACCGCGTGATGCGGGCGCGATGATTGCATCGCTCGCCCCACCGGATCTGCCAGCCGATTGTGCTGAATTGGCACCGATTGACCCGGCTGCAGGCCTAGCGCTGCCGATCCGGTGGGTCGCACAGGACCGCGCACGCACGACAAAAGACAACATGCAAGAAAAGGAGATGTCCGATGGATGACAGCTATGAATATATGGTGCTGCGCAATGACGAGGATCAACACTCGCTTTGGCCAAGTTTCAAGGACGTGCCCGCAGGCTGGGCGCAGGTTGGCCCCGTTGGCACGAAAGAGGAATGTCAGGCTTATGTGGAAGAAAACTGGCCCGACATTACACCCTTGAGCGCGCGCAAAGCTTGAATGACAGAGCAATCCGGTCCATCTCCCGCGACTATTGGTGGGGTTCGCTTATTGCGTTGGCGTGGTGCTGGGTTGCCGGGCTCGCCGCTGGTATTCTTGCACGGGCTTGGGGATACGGCTGATATCTGGCAACCTGTGCTCAGGGCCTGGCCAACAGGTCCAATGGCCGCTATCGCGCCGGATTTGCCGGGGCATGGTGGATCAGATTGGCTGTCCCCGGCAGATTACTCGCTCAAGAATATCACGGGTCATTTGGCGCAAACACTTACGGCAACTGGGATCCGCAAGCCCGTCATCATTGGCCATTCCCTTGGTGCACGTGTAGCGCTCAGCTTGGCGGCCGACGGTCTTATTGCGCCTGAACGACTGATCTTAGTCGATGTAAACCCTGATCCTCGTGGTGACGTGGGTGCTGCTGTATCTGCACATATTGACGCGCTCATCAAAGGTGCGGCAACGATTGATGCGTTTGTCGACACCATAGGCGATCGTATGCCTCTGGCGGATCGGGACGTTCTTTCGCAGACACTTCCCGACATGGTTTTGGCTGGCAGACATAGCGAAACAGACGAGACTGTTCGCATGCACCACGATCCTGAAATAAAGCGATTGCTAGATGCACCAAGTGAACGAGACGGCTGGGCACAACTTGCGGCTTTAACCTGCCCAGTTTCGATCATACGCGGTGAGTTTTCCTCTGTGCTAAACGCAAAAGCACTGCAAAAAATGGCCGCTGCCACATCGGCACCCACAAGCACATTTACTGTGCCAAAAGCCGGCCATGCAATCGCACTAGAACAACCACATGCCCTTGCCCGTCGCTTAACAGCAGCCATTTCGGGTACTATGAGTTCTCTGGGATGAGAGTGATGAGGCAGCAGGTACGCATGATTGGTGAACTGCGCTCGGGTGATCGTGCCCTTATTGGAATATTGCTGTCCGATTTTTTTGGTGCAATTGCCGGTGCAGTTATCCATTTTACCATGATTTGGTGGGTGCTGGCGCAGGCTGTGCCTGACCGTGTCGTAGGTCTTATGGTGCTCGCGATTTTCGTGCCGTTCAATTTGGGCGTGCTATTGTCTGGCGTGGCGGTGATGCGATTTGGCTCGCGTAAATTGTTGATCTTCTCAAAGCTCATTGCGCTTGGTGGCGGCATGAGTTGCGGGATTTTGCTTGCCTCGGGCACAATGACTCTACCGTTGCTGGCGCTTGTGGCGACTGTCACCTATGCCGCGTTGGGGCCATCTGTCGCTGCTGATCTTGCCCGTGTGCCCGCACTTACCCGGTTGGCCAAACGCGGCTTGGCTGGATTTCATGCCCTTAATGGTACGGTTCTGGTGATCGCTCAACTGATTGGCTTTGGCATTGCAGCTTTGATGGCGGAACACATGCGCCCTGAATTTCCTGTGTCTCTTGGTGGGGTATTGTTGGCCCTTAGTGCTGGGCTAACTTGGGCGTTTTTCCCACGCGATAGACCCCAACGCCAAAATGCCGCTCCAGTTTTTCAACAAATAAGAAGTTTGACAGCCGCGGTTTTTGAGCGGCTGGACAACAGAACAATCGGAATTTCCTCAATCATCGCCACGACTGCCGTTATTGCGACTTCAGAGGGATACTCAGAAATAATCTTACCGCTGGATTTTCGCAGCTCAGGACTGCCGCCAACAGCCCTTGCAGGTGCCTATGGGGCAACGGTAATAGCCGGTGTAATTTCTGCGGCAATTGCAAATGCCGTATACGGAAAAGTCGCGCTTCAAACCGCGCTCAAGGTCATCTGTCTCGCACTGCTTCCGGCGGTTGTATTGGCCGCCATCTTCCAAAGCACATGGGGCCTTTTCGTTGCTATCGTACTCACATCAGCCGCCGCATGGGGCGCCGGAACGCTGACGGTCACAACCTTGCAGGAAAGTATGCCCGTATCCCTTCAGGCACAGGCAATCTCTCTTTGGCACGCATTTGTGCTTGCCGCTGGCGCATTGACAGTTCTTGTTTGTGGCCAGATCGGGAACCTGTCCTACTGGCTCACTGCCACGCTTGCATGTGTCGCGGCTGTTGCTAGTTTTAGGCAAAGTAAGAAATAGCTTCAGGCCGGGCGCTCTAAATCGTTGCGGTCTGGCTCAAATGAACTGGTTAGCCCGCGCGTTATATCGGTCCCGAATAAACTCCATGAACAATCGCACCCGATGGGTCTGGCGATAGTCTGGATGGGTCAAGATCCACAGAGTTTTTGCATGCTCTTGCGCACATTCCATAACCATTTCCAAATTCGGGTGGGACGGCGCCATGAAACGCGCGATTCTCGCGGCGCCTACATGGTTGTTGATAAGCGGAAGTACAGTGTCCAGCCCGTTACATTTTGCAACGACTTTCGCGTTTGGAAACTTGCTAAAAATTTGGTCACGATCCGAGGCAGGATCAGAATTTGACAGCACAATAACGGGAAGAGGAACCGTCTTGGGGTTTCGCTTCATTTCTACACGCCATTTGTCCATAAACTGAGAGCTGGCGTAAAAACTATAGTGAATGTCGGCCAGACGATATCCCCAAAGACCGCTTGAAGGATTATTGTCTGCACGCAATACAACATCAACCTTTCGCTCCTGAAAATTGGCAGTCGCATCAGAGGCTAAAATGTCAAAGGTCACGTCGGGATGAATTTGCAAAAAGGCTTCAATGTCACTTGCAAGGCCAAAGGGCATCGCGTTTAGCGGTACGGAAAACCGGATATTTCCAGCCTCTTTTTCATTTGCACCCAATAGTTTTAGGTTTGCAGCAGCGACCTCATCCTCGATGCGAACTGCAAAGCTCACTGCGACTCTTCCGGCTTCTGTTGGAAAAAGCCCGTTGCTCAGTCGGTTGAACAACTTGGCGTCCAACGTTGCCTCCGCACGGCTGAGGTGACGGGCAACTGTCGCCTGATTGACGCCAAGAATTCGCGCACCACCGCTTAGACTACCCTGACGATAAATCGCCAGGATTACGCGAAACGCGTCCCAATCAAGCGCCTGTAGTGACGTGTCTGACAAACTTTCACCCCTACTATTGGACATACGACCGTCCCGTTCGGGATTTCTTAGCTAAGTGAGACGATGCGCAATTCAGGCAACCTCACCAGCAACCTGTCTGTCAAGTCGGACACTGATTTTTGGCGATGTAATGTGCCAAACTAGATCAGCGAATGCAAAGATCAATCTCTACCATTGTCGCAAGGTTTGCATTCTCTAGGATCAACAGGTCAGCGCCAAGATTAAAGTAAATATCGTCGCCTATCTGTTCCCCATAGCCGATCAGCCTTTCGAAGGCTTGGCTCGTTGGAGTGTCGTACCCTTCGATATCCAAAATGTCGTAGCCCAGCGTAAAGTCAGCAATCCGGGTTTCACCATGACCTTTTCGGAAAATGAAGACATCAATGTCTCCTCCACCAAAAAGCACATCCTTGCCTTTGCCACCTTCCAGAATATCCTGCCCGGAACCGCCATAGATCGTGTCATCACCGCGACCACCATTCAATCTGTCAGAACCTGCACCACCTGACAAAAGATCATCACCTGCGCGACCAAACAGCTTGTCTGCACCTTGGGTTCCAAAGAGATCGTCATCACGTTTAGAACCTCTGTGGATTTGACGATCTTCCACTTCGCGCCACGATACAAAAAAGTTTTCCGCACGATCCACAGATGCGACATCAATTTGATAATCTGCTACGTCGTCCAAAAGGGCCACATCACGAACTACAGCAATGTCCTCAGGCGAAGCATCGGGGCCGATTTGCTCGTGAACGTTAGGATCTGGTGGCATAAAGCCCGGCTCAGGTTCTGGTGACGGAGTGAGGTCCAGCAATCCGAATGTTGCAACCTCAACTATTTTTAATGGCACCAAAAGCATAGTGCTCAAAAACGAACCAAACATGTCGAAAACCCCCTTTGTTAAATTGCCCATGAGCCACCGCTCATTCCACCGTAGCACATGTTAACACGACTTTAACCAGTCAATCTAGCCGGTAGGCATAAGGGAAACAGCAAAGTCATAGCTATACGCGCGGTCAATGGCAGAAGTCTCTGTGACACTAGGTCTATGAGAGCGGCACCCATATCGGCGCGCGCATTGCTGCGTTGAACATCGATCTTCCGGTGAGTAAACGTGAAAGAGCGATGCAAAGGCTTCGTCGCAAGCTGCGCTGATCTTCCAAGCAGGGCAGTGTGAAAGGACGACGCTATGGCGGATGGCACCAACGCAACTGACTTTCCAGAGCTGAACCGTGGATATAATTCTGTGTTTCAACAAGGTCGGTTGTCGATTGGTCTGGTTGTTCCTCTGGATGCCCATCAAAACAGTCCGATCCCTGATATGACACTCCATGTTGAGCGGGCCAAATTGGCAGATGAGTTGGGATTTGCAGCACTTTGGCTCAGAGATGTGCCGTTTAACGTGCCGAGCTTCGGTGATGCGGGACAGATGTTTGACCCGTTTGTTTATCTTGGCCTCCTTTCTGGCGTGACCCATGACATTGCGCTGGGTGTTGCCAGTATCATCTTGCCACTACGCCATCCGGCCCATGTTGCTAAAGCTGCGGCATCGGCTGATCAATTGTCCGGTGGCCGGCTTTTGCTCGGCGTCGCATCTGGCGATCGCCCGGAAGAATATCCAGCACTCGGGATGACGTTCCCGGATCGCGGCGCACGATTTCGCGACAGCTTCGCCTATATTCGTGCCATGGCAGCGGATTACCCCAGCTATCAGGGTAGCCATGGAGATTTGACAGGCGGTATGGACATGCTGCCAAAACCAGTGGCGAAGCGTGTCCCGATTTTGATCACCGGTGGTTCCCAGCAAAGTCAGGAATGGATCGCAACCCATGGCGATGGCTGGATGACGTATCCTCGCGATGTAGGATCGCAAGCAAGCCTTGTCAGCGATTACCGTGCGCGCTCCGTTGCATCAGGCGAGCCTGCAAAACCTGTGATGCAGTCCCTTTACGTGGATCTTGTTGCGGAAGCTGACACCGCCCCAAGCCCGATCCATTTGGGTTTCCGGTCCGGTGTGACGTTCTTGAAATCCTATCTCAAAGAGCTGCAAAATCACGGGATCAATCATGTGGCCCTCAACCTTCGCTTCAATCGCGCAGACATTGACGTTACCCTAAAGCGTCTGGCGGACGACCTTTTGCCAGATTTTCCAATGCAAGGAACACCAAAATGAGCAAAACAATCCTTATTACCGGCTCGACGGACGGTATCGGTCTGTTGACGGCCAAAACGCTCGCGGCCCAAGGTCACACGGTCCTTCTGCATGGTCGAAGTGCGTCAAAACTGGAAGCTGCTGCGGCTGAAATTGGGAAAGAGGCAAAGACCTATCAGGCCGATTTGTCTTCGCTGGAGGCCACGACACATTTGGGCAAGGCCATCCTTGCAGAGCATGATCAAATCGATGTGCTGATCAACAATGCGGGTATCTTCAAGACCGGCAATCCAATCCTACCAAACGGGCAGGATGTGCGGTTTGTTGTCAATACGCTTGCGCCTTATGCTCTTACGCGGGCCCTATTGCCGATTATTCCCAGCGATGGCCGGATCCTGAACCTGTCTTCCGCAGCACAAGCGCCGGTCGATATCAAAGCGATGCGTGGCGAAGCAAGGTTGGATGACATGGGAGCCTATGCGCAAAGCAAGCTCGCCATTACGATTTGGTCTCAGGAAATGGCGCAAGATTTGCCAAATGGCCCGGCCGTGATTGCGGTGAACCCGGGGTCGCTCTTGGCCTCTAAGATGGTCAAGGAAGGCTTTGGCGTTGCAGGAAATGACCTTCAGATCGGTGCCGACATCCTGTGTCGCTTGGCTTTGGATGACGCCTTTTCGACGGCTTCCGGCAAGTATTGGGACAACGATTCAGGTGGTTTCGCTGCAATTTCGGCACGGGGTGCCCAAGACGTGATGACCTCGATCAAAGACCTCACGTCAACAGCTTAGACGCGTGTTGTACTCACGCGATTTTCAGCTTTTCCACTGCAGCCGCTAAGGGCATAGCGCGAAGGCCGTTTGGTCCGGGGATTTCTTTGTCTCCGGCAAACACCAGAATGCGAGTTTGGGCGTGCAGGTCGTCAGCGGCGATGTGAAATCCTTTGGTCACTTTCGCGCTTGTTGTGCGCTTAATTTCGATGGCCCAGATATCGGCGTTTGGCAGCTTGAGGAGCAGGTCAATTTCAGCACCCGCAGAGGACCGGTAAAAGCTGGCTTCGGTCCCATTTGGCGCCGCTGCGATCAGGTTCTCAATGCAAAACCCCTCCCAGCTTCCGCCCAAGATTGGGTGCCCCAAAAGGTGCTCTGTTGTTTCCAAACCCATCAATGAATGGGCAAGGCCACTATCCCGAACATAGATTTTGGGCGATTTTATCAAACGTTTTCCGACATTTGCGTGCCATGGCTCCAAACGCCTGACAAGCATCAGGTCCACAAGAAGATCAAGATACCGCGCAACAGTTTGACCTGATATACCAAGGCCGGCTGCAAGCTTTGCAGCATTCAAAAGCCCACCTTGGTTATGAGCGAGCATGGTCCAAAATCGGCGCAATGCCTCGGCGGGAATGCGAAGTCCAAAGGCTGGGATGTCGCGCTCAAGATAGGTGCGCAAGAAGTCTTGGCGCCATGCAAGGCTTTGCTGGTCGGAGCGTGCGAGATAGCTGTCTGGAAATCCACCGCGCAACCAAAGCTGTGAAAGCGCGCCTTGCCCGGCTTCTTCAAGCATAATTGGTGTCAGCTCGTGGTATCTGACGCGACCCGCAAGAGATTCCGCGCTTTGATGCAGCAACTCGTTTGACGCTGATCCCAAGAGCAAAAATTGCCCATAGCGATGGCCATTGCGCCGTCTTTCGTCGATTTGCCCACGCAGTGATTGAAACAGATTTGGGACCAGTTGAACTTCGTCTATGACGATCAATCGACCGTGTTGCTCGTCGAGATATAGGTCCGGTTCCTCGAGAATCTGGCGATCGGAAAATCGTTCCATGTCGAGATAAACGGCGTCATGGGTTTCGGCGATTTCTCGGGCGAGGGTTGTTTTGCCAACTTGGCGAGGACCTAGCAGCACAACGGCGGCTTGGTTTTCTAAGGATTCAGCAACTTTGGACAGGTGGATTCGATGGATCATCCTTGTAAATATTCCAATAGATGGAAGATATGCAATGACAAATAGTCAAATCACGCCCAAATCGCGATCCTTCGTAACTTTTGGGTAAGATCTGCGCCGCCCCGCAATTCAAGCCAAACCGGCCTGCACAGATCCGGCACGCATATGGCACGTGCACTGCACGGCACAAAAGATCACAGGTGCTTTTTGGACCAAGTTCTTAATGAAAGCCTAAAATCTGACAAAAGCCAAAATGAGCTTGTCCGGTGACTTATTGGCCCGAATTTTAATCTAATGGTTTGCTTGACTTGCTTTGGCCCTATTGTTCGAATTATCTAATTGGCACCAGAGCAACAGAACGTTGAATTGAAAAATACACATGACCTGTATTGGAATTGACTTGGGCACCACCAATTCGTTGGTTGCCGTATTTGAAGATAATGCCCCGCGCCTGCTCCCAAACGCATTAGGTGAATATCTGACGCCTTCGGTTGTCGGGCTTGCGGATGATGGGGAGACTTATCTGACAGGTCGCACGGCGCAGCGGCGGCTGACACGATTTCCAAAGCAGACAAAAGCGCTGTTCAAGCGACAGATGGGCAGCGGCAGCGCGCTTGAGCTGGGTCGCAAAACCTACAGTGCCACGGATTTGTCGGCGATGATTTTGTCCGCGCTCAAAGCAGACGCAGAGGCCGCCCTTGGCAACCCCGTGCGCGAAGCGGTGATTTCGGTGCCGGCCTATTTCAATGCAATTCAGCGTCAGGCCACAAAGGATGCCGCAGAAATTGCCGGGCTGAATGTGCGGCGCCTGATCAACGAGCCGACGGCAGCCGCGCTTGCCAATGGATTGCTGGATCGCGAGGATGAGAGCCTTTTCCTCGTTCTGGATTTGGGCGGTGGGACGTTTGATGTGTCTATCCTTGAGATGTTTGAGGGCGTGATGGAAGTGCGCTCAAGTGCGGGGGATGCGTTTCTTGGCGGCGAGGATTTTACCGAAGCGGTTGCACGGCATTTTGCGGATGAGGCTGGCCTGAGCTGGAAGACGCAAACTGCCGAGCAGCGCGAAACTTTGCTGAGCTTTGCGGAGCGGATCAAACGCGCCTTGAGTGAAAGCAAGGTCGCCACGGCGAGCCTTGAGCTGGGTGGTGAGGAGAAAGAATTCAGTCTGACGACCGAGAAGTTCGAGCATATTACCAGCGAGTTGCTGGCGCGGCTGAGACGCCCGATTGAAAAGTGCCTTTATGATGCGGGAGAACGCGCGGAAGCGATTGAACGCATTGTGTTGGTAGGGGGCGCGACGCGGATGCCTGCTGTGCGCTCGCTTGCGTCGCGGATTTTCAAGAAATTGCCAGAGCGCAAGATTGACCCGGACCATGCCATCGCGCTTGGCGCGGCGGTGCAGGCGGGATTGATCGAAAAACATGAAGGTCTGCGCGATGTTGTGATGACAGATGTGACACCGTTTTCCATGGGCATTGAATCCGGTACGGAAACGGAAAATGGCCGCGTTGAGGGAATTTTCAGTGCGATTATTGAGCGCAACACGGTGCTGCCTGTGAGCAGGATTTCTCATTATAGCACCGCTGCGAACAACCAGAAAAGCATTGAGGTGAACGTTTATCAGGGCGAGGCGGCGTTTGCCCGCGACAACGTGCTGCTGAGCAGTTTCAAGGTTCAAGTTCCGCCCAAACCTGCTGGTGAAGAAACCATTGAAGTGCGGTTTACCTATGATGTGAGCGGCTTGTTGGCGGTGGACGTGAAGGTGCTGTCCACGGGGCGGGAATACGCTGAGGTGATCGAAAACATGGCGCAGGCTATGTCTGAGGATGACAAGGCCAGTCGTTTGAGCGCGATGGAGGCTTTGAAGGTCAATCCGCGGGATGCCGAGCAGAATATGGCGCTGATTGAGAGCATGAAGCATATGCATGAAATGCTCTTGGGGCGGGATCGACATTTTATCCTTGGTCTTTTGACCCGGTTTGAGGATGCGCTTGCAGGGCAAGACACCAGCATCATCGAAAAGGAACGCAAAGAAATCGCGACCATATTGGCTGAGATAGAAGACGGCTATGTCCGATAGGCGTGGGGGATGGCCTTGGGCTGTTCTGGGGCTGGAGGGCAGACCTGAGACGGCAAAAGATGTGCGTCGGGCCTATGCCAAGCAGCTAAAATTATTGGATGTTGAAACGCAGGGCAGTGCGTTTGAAGAGCTTCGTGCGGCGTATGAATTTGCCAAGGGGAATTTTGAGCCCGGCAATCGCGGTCCTTCACAGATTGTGCCCCCAAGCCGGAGTTTTGACTTTAAACGGGCGGAACCTGCTGCGCGGCCGCCTGCTGTGGAACCGGAGGAGCCGCGTGAACCGGTTGAGCGGGTACACATTCAGGCGGTTGAGGAGGAAGCGGAGGAGGTTGCCGAGGAGGTTGCGGAAGAACACGTAGCCTCTGCTGGTCTGGACCTTTGGGGCCGCGTTGATGAGCACGAGCAGTATAACCGGATACGTGCGCGCATGCGGCAACTGATGCAATCTGGTGATTTGTCAAAGACGGCTTGGCGGCCGGTTTTGTTTTCCCCGCATTTGGACAACCCAGAGATTGCGGCTGAGATGGAGCGCGAGCTGGTAGATCTCTTTTTGGAGGATCAGAGGCGGCTTGGCTTTGGCCAATTGAAATACGAATTTGTTGATCTGGTGGAAAGCCGCTTTGGCTGGTTTGCGGATGGCATTGGATTTCTTCAGCGCTTTCCCCAAGCCCCGGTTGTGCATGCCGCATTTTCCAAAGTTCACCGCATCCGCAAGCCTGTGAAAGAAAGCCCTGAGGGCCGCAATTTGCCGCCGGTGTTGTTTCTCACTTATTGGCTGGTGGGTGTCTTTGTGGCGCGCATTTGGGTGATGCCGCAATTGGCGTTTATGGTTTATATTCTGGGCTGGCTGGCCTCCTATTTCCTCAAAGATGCGCTTACGGTTTTTGCCAAAGTGTTTTTGCAAAAGGTGGGTTTGAGAAACTGGGAAAGGCGCCCGCTTTGGGGGTATAAGCGGATTAATGTGCTGGGTGCAATTGCACTGACTTTGGCAGTTTCAGCGGCGTTGGTGGTTGATTACTCACAGATGCGTTTGCGCAATGCATATAGCGAAATCAACCTGACGTATTTGAATTTTCAGGTGAAGAGCAACACAGAAAATTCCTTAGAGACGTTTGAGGAGTTGAGTTGGGTTGATCAAAAGAAGTTCGGATCGCAGGATGTTTTTGATCCGCCTATTCCGCGCTTTACCAAGGCGGTGAAGGCACCTCAGTTTGCTGAGAGTGACGAGATCGCCGAGGAATATCGGACGGTTTATTGCTTGCAGAACGAGCCAGCGGAGCGGCCTTGTTTTTATGAGGTGAGATTGCCGATCAGTCACAGCATCAGGGCGTTTCCGGTGGATGCGCCGGAGGTGACATATGGTCAAAACCTGGCGAAAAACATCCGCGTGCGGTTTCGCCATTTGAACGGGGTTTTTGCCGTGCAGTGGGACGGAGATAAGGCGGATAAACCTATCAGCAACAAGAGCTGGGCAGAGCGGGTGTTTGTTAAGAGTGAAGATCATATCCTGTTGAGGCTGGCGGGTTTGGATCGGGAGGTTTCGCGGGGCAAAAACCGTTGGGTCACTATTTCGCGGGATGTGTTTGATGCGCTGGTGACGGATGGGCTTGAGATTGAGATGCGCTCCAATATTGGCGGGCTGGCGCGGGAGATTAAGCAGTTGTGCGGTTTGCCGCGTGAGGAAGGGTTGGCAACGGTTGATTGCGAAACGCTCAAAGAGCTGGAGCTTGGGTATGAGACCGGGCATTGTGGGCAGTCAGCGTGGGATTGTGGGGCGGATGGTGAGCTGCCTCTGAGCCAGATAGAACATAGGTTTCAGTACCGCTTTGACACGCCGGACGATTGGGCCTTTTTGGAGCTTTTCCGCAGTGTGATTGACGGCACGGGTTTGAGTGCGGATGCGGCTGGTCAATTGGGTGATGTGGTCGAGCAAATTCGCTCGGACTACCGCCTGATCATGGACAGCTCGTCTGAGGATCCTGAGTTTAGCAGCTTGGGGCTGGCGTCAGTGATGGCCCGTCAGCCGCAAGTGTTTCCCTACTATTCGGATCGGGAAAACTGGTCTGCTGAAGTTATGAAGTCGCTGGAGAGCCAGTTGGGTGCGCTGATGCCGTAAACGTGGTGCGATTAAACTACCAAATAAGTAGTAGGGTCCGACTGAAATGTAGCGGGCTTGAACCGCCAATTGGTTCTGATACCGTGTTAATGACAACTAATTTAGGAATACGCGCTTGCCCTTTTCACTTGGTCTTATTGCGATACTTTGCCTCTTGGTCATTTTGGCCATACCCGTCGCCATAATTTACCTCTTGGTATCAAATTCCGACCTCAAGAGAAGAATTGCCGCGCTTGAAACTGGGGCCTCGGCCTCGGCCACGCCCCGGGTCGATACAGCGATACCGGCGAAAGTCTCAACACCTGCTGCAGCCCAAGACCCGGTAAAAGCCGCGCCCCAAACGCCAGTTTCACCACCGCAGG
>CAZQMR010000007.1:18508-21437 GCA_964594465.1 uncultured Rhodobacterales bacterium | reverse complement strand
TTTTCTGGCGCAGGCATTGTAACGCTGTTTGGTGCGGTCCTGTCTGCAAGATTGTTCTATGACTTCATTGGGCCCGAAATTGCCCTGATCGGCATGGTGAGCGTTGCTGTTTTGGCGGTGCTGTTGGGGTGGTTTTACGGGCCTCTGCTCGCGGCAGTTGGCATTGTCGGCGCTATGATTTCTCCGTTTATCATTGGGGGCTCCTCTGAGGATCCATCTATTTTGCTGGTCTATTTCCTGCTGATTGCGCTGGTTGGGCTGGGAATTGATACGATGCGCCGATGGGCGTGGATTTCGGTGATCTCGCTCACGCTTGGCTTTGCGGCAGGGTTTTTGTTGATGCTGGGATCGAGCGCGATCGTGCAGCCCTATTTTGTCATCTATTGTGTGGCGTTAACCATTGCGGCCATTGCAATTCCTGTGCGCAAGCGTGTGCCCGATCACGATGGCCCATTGCTTAGCCAAGCGATTTTTGGACGCCTAAAGGGCGATCCTTGGCCTGAATTCCCGACACGGCTTGCCGGTGGAGCCATTGCTGCGGCCAGTGGGTTGATCCTTGTCACGGCTCTTGAATCGAGCAAAGAGGATGTCTTTTGGATCGCAGTCTTCGGGCTTGCAGGCCTGACTTTGGCGTTGCTGATTTGGGCGCGCAATGCGGCTGCACTCCTTGATTTGACCATTCTGCCCGCGGCATCTCTTGTTGCGGTTATTCCCAGTGGCACAGTGATTTGGTACGGCTTGAAGGAAGCTGCGATGGTGCCTGAGGCGGATATGCCATTGATGGCAAGCATACTTGTAGCGATCGGTCTTGTCGTGTCAGGCACGGCCGCTTGGCGGTCGTTGCGCGAAGGCCGCTATCAGGTGTTGATTGCACTGGGCGCTGCGCTGTTTGCGCCTGTTATTGCCATTGCACTGGAGGTGTTTTGGCAGCCGGCTCAAATCCTTGGGGGCTATGCATGGGCGCTACATGCCATGCTGATAGCTGCGGTCATGGTCGTCATCGCAGAGCGCTTTGCACGGGTTGATGGGCCGCAGGAACGAGATCGGGCCTCCTTTGCAATTCTATCTGCCTTGGCCTCAATCGCGTTTGGGGCGGTGATCCTGTTCAGCACGGCCGCGCTGACGGCGGCGATTGCTGTGACGGTGGTTGCGGCGGCTTGGTTGGACCGGCAGTTCAAACTTCCCCTTATGGGGCTTTACATTCTGGTGGGGATTGTCGCGATCGGGTTTCGTTTGGTTGCTGACCCTGGTTTGGGGTGGGCGCTCGAAGCACCTCTTTGGGAAGTGCTGCTGTCCCATGCGGGCGCGGTTGTGGCCTTTGTGATCTCTTACCTGTTGGTTAAAGCTGCAAAGCGACCGATTGCGGAAGGGTTGTTGGAGAGTGCTGTCTTCTCCTCGACCGGTGTCCTGATTTCAGTGCTTCTGTGGCGCGCCATTTTGGCCCTAAATGTGGACAGTACAGAGTTCAGTCACTGGTCCTTGGGATTGGGAGCTACCATTTGGATCGTGCTTGGTTTGGCGCAGTTGCGCAGGTTAGAAATGGGCGGGCCGCTGATTGTTCTTCGCAAGTTTCTGACCGGTCTTTTCCTGCTCATTGGGGCTGTTCATATTCTAGGCGTCTTAACGGCCATGAATCCTCTAGTGAGCGGCTACAAGAACCTTGTACTGGGCCCAAGCTTTGTAAACACGCTTATTCCGGCCTACATCTTGCCAGCTGTTGCACTGGCATTGGGTGTCAGGTGGCTTACTTCACTGTCTAGTCGTGCCAAAATCGCGGCATTGTCTACGTCAGGGATTTTGATTGCGATGTGGATTGGACTGACCATTCGGCATTTCTGGCGTGGTGCTGAGGGGCTTGAACTCCCCGGCATAGATCAACCAGAACTTTACAGCTATACGGTTGTTTTGCTCGTGATCGGGGCCGGTCTTTTTTACCAGTCTTTGGCCAAGTCCAACGCCACGTTGCGCAAAGCGGGATTGATCGTCATTGGGCTTGCTGTAGCAAAAGTGTTCGTTCTGGACATTCAGGGTTTGGGCGGCCTCATCCGTGTGTTCTCGCTGCTGTTCCTTGGCCTTGCATTGGCGGGTTTGGCTTGGCTCAACAGATGGGCGCAAACACGAAACGGCGAAACCGAAATTGCTGAGAGCTGAGGTGACGAGGGCTAAAGTGGTGGCGCATCCCGAACCTGTCGCAACAGATCAATAAAACCTGCGACTTGATGGGCCGCAGTCGCCGCGCCCTTTTGCGCGGTCCCGGCACGTGCGTTGCCCACAACGCCATGGTCGCTCAGATCGCTGGCAATCCAACCGTAACTGGTCGGGCCAATGGGCTGCAATTGGGTCGTTTCAGCGCTTGAGCTGAAATTCCCGGCCTGGGACATGTCAACCGTGTCGGGTTTAAAGGCGAGCATCAGGGACGTCTCGACATCGCCGCCATGAATGCCAAAGGCTTTTTCATGATCCGAGTACATGCCGTCGGGCGTGCCAAATCCTGACCATTGGCATTTTATTGCCCGCATCCCGGCCTGCACCCGCAACTCGCGGGACAGGATCGAGATCAGGTCCAGATTTCCACCATGCGAGTTGACGATGACGATCTTTTTAAGACCAGCCCGTGCCACAGAGAGGCCGATCTCTGTCCAAGCTTGTAAGGCTGTCGCGGCGGTCAGCGTTACCGTGCCTTGGGCCCAAAGATGTTCGTTGGATTTGCCGACAGATTGCACCGGCAAAATGCGCACATCCAGATCGTCCGGGCAGTCTTTGCGGAACTGGGCAAGCATGCCCTCGGCGATGAAGGTATCGGTTCCCACAGGCAGGTGCGGACCGTGCTGCTCGATGGCGCCGAGCGGCACGACGGCGATGGTCCGTGCCGGGTCCAGCGCGCTGAACTCGTCGGTCTGAGTAAAGACTTCACTATTCTCGATGCGGA
>CAZQMR010000007.1:0-18498 GCA_964594465.1 uncultured Rhodobacterales bacterium | reverse complement strand
CCACAGGCAGGTGCGGCCCGTGCTGCTCGATGGCGGCGGTGGGGAGAATTGCGATGGTTTTCTCTGGGTCGGCTTGCGCAAATTCAGCGAAACGATAGTCGCACCAATCCAATCTTCGGGTCATTGCATGTCCTTTGGAGCATATGTCGCATCAAGCCGCGACATGAGGTAATCAGCGGCGCGAATGGGCGCGTATTTGGGCGTGCCGGTTCCGGGCAGGGCTTTGACAATGACGTCTGGATTGGCCTCGATAAACATAGCCACGGAGCGGCGCTGACGTTTGGGTGGCAAAACGCGGTGAGGTGTGGATACGTAAAGATCATTGGTCCAGCGCATCAGGCAATCGCCGATATTGACCACATAGGCCCCTGCGACATGGGGCACGTCGATCCAATCTTGGCCCTTGGGGCGCACTTGAAGGCCCGGCTCGCCATCGGTCATCAACAATGTAATAGCGCCGTAATCCGTATGCGCCCCCGCGCCGATTTCATCGGCCTCACCTGAGGCCGGTGGATACTGCAGGAGCCGCAATGCAGCCAAGGGATCCTTAAAGCAGTCGGTAAAAAACTCTGGATCAAGGCTGAGATCACGCGCAATGGCGCGGTGGATATCGACCCCAAGTGCGAGGGCCGCGTCGTAATAGGCGAGCATCACATCCGAGAAGCCGACCAATTCCGGCCATTGATTGACACCGCGGAACATCTCGCCTGCCACCACGCGAGGGTCATTAGGGGGTAGATCAAAACCGATGTTGAAGGTTTCTTTTGAATCAATAAGCGGGCTCGTTTCATCAAGGCTTTCGATGCCCTTTTTGCCCCATCCCCGAAAATGGGGCGTGTTGAGGATGGAAATCTTGGCCTTTTCTGCTGGGGGAAGCCCAAAAAACCTGTCCCCATGGGCGAAGACCTCGTCTTGCAGTTTTTTAGGGACCGTATGATTTTGCAGCAAGAAAAATCCTGTGTCACGACAGGCGCGTCCAAGCGCGGTGGAAAACGCTGCTGGATCGGTCTTGAAATGCTGCCAGTCCAATATCGGGATCACGCATCCACCTCTTTGAGCTGTGCGAGGGGGCCTATGAACCGGTCAAGCTTGCGGGCTACGTGCGCTAAGTGTTTTGCGCGGCTGTCCGGCGTGGAGCTGTCCATGAGGTAATGAGCGGCAAAAACCGTTTTGCAGTTCTTGGCGCAGATAAAGCGCACGCCGCGCAGCAAGCTTCGCTTGCCCGGCGCCCCCACCAAAAGGGTCAACCACCAACTTGCGCCACAGGTCGTAAAAGCGCCAAGGCGCTTGATGTTTGTGAGGCCCGGCCGAATGTTTTTGTGAGCGCCACCGGGCATCAAAAACGCAATCCCAGGGACCAAAGTGCGATCAAGCCAGCCTTTGAGCATGGCAGGCAAACCATACCACCAAGTTGGGTAAACAAAAATCAGCGTGTCGCACCATTTGAGATCCGCAACGCTTTCGGCTACGGCCAGTGTGTTCTGGCTTTCATTGTCATAGATGTCCAATTCGGATGCAGCCAAAATCGGGTCGAACCCATCCTTGTAAAGATCAATCAAACGGGTTTCAGCGCCATGCTCTGACAGCCGCGCCAAAATAAGATCTCGCACTGCGGCTGTGTAACTATCGGGCTTTGGATGGCAGTAGACAATCAAGGCCCGCATTAGAAAGCCTCCATCTCAGCCTTGACACTGGCCAGAAAAGCCGCGCGTTTGTCATCCGTTGCGCGGTTCATGTCGTAAAGAGCGAGGTAGCGCATTTTTTCAGGCCGACACACATTCCAAACCGCGCGTCTTACGCATTTGCGCGGTGGATCGCCAGCCATGAACGCGCGCATCCGTGTCCCGCCATAGGTGGTTACTGCGGCCAGCTTTTTGATGTGGGTGAGGTTGGGTTTTACTTTGCCGTCCACCAGTTTGAATGACACGCCGGGAAGAAATACCCGATCCAAGAAACCCTTTAGGATTGCCGGATAGCCAAAATTCCAAACCGGGAACACCATGACCAGTGCATCCGCTTTGCGCAAGCGCTCAACATAGGGCGACACCGGGCCGATATTGTCTGGCTCATCGTGGTAGGCGCGCCGCTCTGCTTGCGTCAGCACGGGCGAAAAACCTTCTGAGTTGAGGTCGCAGTCATCAACCTCCCACCCTGAGTTTTTGAGAGCGGTCACTGTGGTTTCATGCAAAGCAGACGAAAAACTCTCCGGGCAGGGATGGGCAAAGAGGACGAGGGCACGCGGCATGATTTATTCCGCTGCCTGTAATTTGGGATAGGCGTACATGGTTTCATAACCGAAATCGGGATCATCCCATGCGATCATTTTACCGGGGTTCAGCAGGCCCTTGGGGTCCGCCTCCTGCTTGAAGCGCAATTGCCGGTCATCCACGGTTTGTCGCCCTCCTTCCTCAAGCGTGTAGCGATGCGGATTGAAGATCATCGCGCCGGCCTCTTCATGCAGGCGCACAATCTCATCAAGTCGCTCCTCAGTGGTGAATTTCACAAGGCTAAGGCCTGCAAACCCGACCTTGCCATCCATGCGGATGGATTCCAAATGCTGGAGCACTTCTGGTGAAAATTCACGCCGCATCTGTTCGATCAGGTCGCGATGCTCTGGAAATCCGTAGCGGACCTGTAGGTAGGTCACTGAGGGGTCGACTTTCAGGGCGCGCAAGGTCGTATGGTTCCAGCCATATTCGAAAACCCGACCCGGCCCGCGCGCCCAATCGTTGTCGTCAGAGCGGTAGATCAGTTTCAACCCAGTTGTCCGGCCCAGAAGCGTCAGAAAGCCGTCCATAGAATGTGGCGCGACCATTAGGCCAATCAGGTGATCCTTTTCGCTCACGTAAGGCTTTACCCGTTGGAAATAGTCATGTGCTGTGGGGGCCTCGTAAAGACTGGCGATCTTGATCAGGATGCCGTCCGCATTGGCCAGATCATCTGCAAACGCCATGGCCGCCGCGAAATCCTCGGACGTGACGAACATCTCAACCCAGTCATAAGCTGGAGCGAGCGGCATTTCGATTTCAGTTATGATGCCGTTGGTGCCGTAGGCGTGGCTGACGCGGGCCAATTCCTCGCCGGTGAATTCTAGTATGCGCGGGGTTTCTTCCATCGTCACGACCCGCAAGCGAATGATATTGCCAAGATCACGCAATGAGCCCCATGTGCAAGAGCCCACGCCGCCAGAACCGCCTGCAATAAACCCGCCGATTGTTGCGGTGGCCCATGTTGAGGAGAACATGCGGATTTCTTGGCCTGATTGGGCTATGCATTCCGCGTCAAGATCTTTGAGCAGCACACCGGGTTCGCAGATGACGCGACCCGGGTGCACTTCTTTCACTGCATTCATATGGCTTAGGTGCATTACACAGCCGCCCTCAAGCGGCATGGCTTGTCCGTAATTGCCAGTGCCCGCGCCGCGTGTTGTGACCGGAACATCATGCGCGTAGCAGGCCTTTAACACCTCAATCACTTCGGCCTCGCTCCGGGGGCGGACAACGAAATCAGCGACCACATGATCAAGGCGTGGTTTTAAGACTGGCGAGTACCAAAAGAAATCGCGGCTTGAAGCGCGGATATTCGCCTCGTTTTCTTCAATATCCAGATGCGCAAGGGCGGCTTTGGCTGCGTTGATATCGGTCATGTGGTCTCCATCAGCTGATCAAGCTCGGCGTAATTGGGCAATGTGGTATCAATGGCTTGGCCGCCGCGCAGCACAATGCGGTCACTTTGGGGGCGGGCGAACAGTTCGGTCCAATTGCGTGCATTGCAGATCACCAGATCAGAGGGTGCGCCGCTTGCAAGGCTGGGCGCGTCAAAGCCGCAAGCTTTCGCTGGATTGGTCACAAAGGCGGCGGGCCAATCGGCATCTGAGTGATCGAGATGGGCAATTCGTGTGGCTTCGCGCATCACTTCGATCATGTCGAGGTCGCCATAAGCGTAGAAGGGATCGCGGGTGTTGTCGGACGCAAACGAGACATTGATGCCGCGCGCTTTCATCTCATGCACAAGCGTCACCCCGCGCCTGCGCGGCGTTTGGTTGGTATGGCGGTCTTGCAGATAGAGATTGCACATTGGCAATGACACGACGTTCAGACCTGCCTCTGCCACCAAGTCCAGCGTAGAAAATGCGCGCGCTTGGTCCTGCGCTGACAGGGAGCAGCAATGGCCAACTGTCACGGGGGCCTCAAAGCCAGTTTTCAGGACTATTTCTGCAATCAAGCGCAGGGTTTCCACGCTGGCATCCATGGTCTCGTCTACATGGAAATCCACGGCCAAGCCAAGATCGGCCGCAAGTTTGAAAAACGCGGTGAGCCTTTCGGGTAAATCTGGAATTGGATATGTGACCATACCCAGCACTCCGCCTGCCTTGGCAACGAGATCGGCCGTGTGGAGAAAGGCGCCGTCCAACTCGACCCGATCACAACCAAGCAAACAGGCCGCCTGCAACGCGATACGGTCCGACCAATCCGATTGTAATTCCTGAAAAACCGCCCAGGAGATGTCATCTTGGGGGGGCGGAGAGTCCAAATGTGTGCGAATGGCACGGGTGCCATGTGCCAGTGCAGAGCGCAGCGCGAAGTCCATGCGTTGGCGCAGATCATCCGCAGTCCAATTGGCTGCACGATCCTCACCCACAGTATTGAGCGCACCCATGAACGTGCCGTCCGGGTTTGGCGCGCGGCCCCAGATATGGCCCTTGTCGAGATGGGTGTGCATGTCCACGAAGCAAGGAAAGACCATAGCGCGAGCCATGTCTATTGGCTGGCCGCCGCTTGCTGCAATCTGGCCGTCGACAAGGGAAATGTCTGTCACAACCAAATCCGCGTCCCGGTCCAGAAACACGCCCGGCACCGTGACATTTTCCAGTCGCACGGGACCGGGTGGTAGCGTTAAAAACCCCATCATCCTTCTCGCTTCAACGCACTTTCGTGCCATTTTCTGAGCAGCATGTGACTAAGGAATGAAAGGCCCGCAAAGATGATTACACCGGTTATGGCGATTAAAATGAGGGCTGCGAACATGCGTGGAATGTTGAGGCGATAACCAGCTTCAAGGATCCGAAATGCAAGACCGGATCCGATCCCGCCTGTGCCCGCGACATATTCAGCAACCACAGCGCCGATCAATGACAATCCGCCAGCGATCCGCAGCCCGCCAAGAAAGTAGGGCAAGGCAGAGGGAAGTTGGAGATACCGTAGGCGTTGCCACCGGGACGCGCCATAAATGCGAAAGAGGTCGCGAAGCCCGTGATCTGCAGAATTCAAACCAAGTGTTGTATTGGACAGAACCGGGAAAAAGGCCACGAGCCACGCGCAAAGCAGCAACCCTGCGATGCGGCTATCCACATAGATGAAAATCAGCGGGGCAATTGCCACAATCGGCGTCACCTGAAGAATGACGGCAAACGGGTAAAACGACATCTCAACTAGGCGCGACTGGGTGAACAATATTGCCAAGCCGACGCCGCCAAGTACCGCCACGGCAAGCGCCATCAGAGTGATCTGGAGCGTGACGAGAAGAGCGTCAAACAACATCGCCCAGTCTTTGATCAGGGTTTCAAACACCAAACCGGGACCGGGCAGGATGTAATGGGGTATCTCGTTCCAGACCACTGTGCGGTCCCAGAAAAACAACGCGAGCGCCAGTACGATAATCGGAAGCGCCCATTTGCCGATCCGCTCGAACTTGGCGGCTTGTTGGCGGCGGCGCTCGTCTTCATCCACCTCTGGCACCGACGCGACGGCGCTTTGTTCTTCTGCGATGCTCATTGAGTTACGTCCATCGCACTGTGAAGCGCATCCGAGGTTTCACGGCAATACGCGGCATATTCAGGCGAGGTGCGAAAGGCTTCATCGCGTGGATAGGGCGCGTTTACCGCCAATTCGCGGATCACACGGCCCGGTCTTGCTGCCATAACAAATATGCGGTCGGACAGAAAAACCGATTCAAAAACTGAGTGCGTCACGAAAATCACTGTGCATCCGATGTTTTCTTTAAGCGCCAGCAAATCATTGTTGAGACGGAACCGGGTGATTTCATCAAGTGCTGCAAAAGGTTCGTCCATCAAAATCAGACGCGGTCGCGTCACCATTGCGCGCGCAATCGAGACGCGCATTTTCATGCCGCCGGACAGTTCCCGTGGATAGGCATTCTGAAATTTCTCCAGCCCTACCAAACGCAGCGCTTCCAGCACATTATCTTTAACCTGAGCATAGGATTTCCCGCGGAGGCGATAGGGTAGCCACACGTTGTTTTTAACGGTCGTCCAGGGCATCAAAGTGGGCTCTTGAAACACGACGCCAAGATCGCCTGCACTGTGATCGCCGCTCCACTGGATGCGCCCGCGTGTGGGTTGTGCAAGACCAGCAATCAGGCGCAACGCTGTCGATTTCCCGCAACCAGACGGGCCAAGCAGCGATATGAAATCGCCAGAGCGGGCGTCTAGCGACATGCCTTTGAGTGCCTGAACACCGCCCTGAAACGTCTTGTCGACGCTTTCGAGCCGCATCACTTCGCTTCTATCTTGCGTCAGTGTCATGGCGCTACAGTTCCCCCCATTCAAATTTTGCCCAACCGTCTAAGAGGAGCGGTTGGGCCATTTTTTCAGATTTGTTTACGGCTTGATGTCCATGCCGACTTTTTTGTTCGCAAAGTCAGTTGTGTAGGACGCCTTGAAATCGATCCCGTCTTCGATAACGCCAGCAGCAACCATTTTTGAGTAGAAATCACCGACTTTGGCGTCAGAGATTGCGCCAATCCCGAGTTCCAGCGCGTCGCCGGATTCCACGATGCCGTTGGCCATCATGGTCGCCCGAGCGAACTCGATCTTGTCCTGGGTCATGTCTGGGTTGGCCGCTTTGATCATCTCGTCTGCAGCGGCATTGTCGCCGTAAAGGAAGTTGTACCAGCCTGTAAGCGACCCATCGACAAAGCACGACACAACCTCAGGCTTATCTGCGATTGTAGCGGCCATGGTTTCAATTGTAGTGGCGTATGTGGAATACCCCGCATCTGCGATCAAAAAGACATTGGGCTTGAACCCGGCTTCTTTTTCAACTGCGTAAGGTTCTGAAGAAAGATACCCCTGCATGCCTTTCTGCTTATCTGCGACAAAGGGTGCTGGGTTAAATGTGTAGGGTTGGCGTTGCTCGGCGGTGAAGCCATGCTCGGCAATCATCCACTGGTAGTAGCTTGTAAAACCATTATCCCCGATCAACAGGGTGAGATCTTTGAGGTCGTCCCAACTGTCCGCTACGCCGGGATGCGCGAGGATGACCTGGGGGTGCTTTTGGAAAATCGCCGCGACGGCAACAACAGGAATACCCTCTTTCACCGCATTGAACGCTTGCAGCATGTCGCCGCCCATGTGGAAGTCGATTTTGCCCGCCAACAACAAGGCGCGATTGTTAACCTGCGGGCCGCCTGAGACGATTTCTACATCCAGTCCGCAGGTAGCATAGGTTCCGTCGGCAACAGATTGATAAAAGCCGCCATGCTCTGCCTGAGCCAGCCAATTGGTGCCAAACACCACTTTTTGTGCATGTCCGTCCGCTGCTGCCAAGCCGGCCGTTGCACACCAAATTCCTACGATTGCATTTACAAGTTTCATGAAGATCTCCACTCTCAGTTTCGAAGCAGTGGACGTAGCGCGGCGCAAAGTTGAAATGGTGTTCGTCTGCTTTCGCGACACTCGCAAAGCGCAATGCACAAAATTCTATCACTATGCTTGGAGATGCCTTCGATGTGAGCAAATTGGAGTCGTATTTCACGAAACTGGCTGGCATCACCAAGCAGAACACTGTCTCAATGAGGACCAAACTGACATGAAAGCGATTTCACCGGGACATATTGCCCCTCCGTTTGGGGCCTATTCACATGGCATTTTGAGCGCGCCCAATCAGCGTCTGTTGGTGACCTCTGGCCAGCTTGGTCTTTCCGCCAATGGCGAAATTCCTGCAGAGATTGGGGCTCAGGCCGACATTTGTTTTGCCAATATCACCGCAATCTTGTCAGAAGCTGGGGCGAGCCCCGCCAATGTGCTGCGCCTGAACGCATATGTCACAGATCGTGCCTATTTCGCCGAGTACATGGAGGCACGCGACCGCTGGCTTGCCGGTGTGCCTGTTTTACCGGCCTCAACGCTGATGATTGTAAGCGGGTTCACGCGCCCTGAGTTCATGGTTGAAGTGGAGGCAACTGCCGCCCTTTCCGACTGAAAGCATATGAGCCACGCGATCTGGCCTTGGTCATGGTACATGCACGCGTGCTTTGCTGGCCTATTAAACCACTGGAATACTCAGGCTGCCGAGCCCTTGCGCTGAAATCTCCATGATGTCGCCCTTTACAATCGGGCCGACACCTGCGGGCGTGCCTGACAAAATCACATCGCCTGCTGCCAACTCGAAATATTCTGAAAGATAGGAAATCATCTCAGGCACTTTCCAGATCATTTGGTTCATGTCGCCTTCTTGACGCAATTCACCGTTCACTTTGAGCGTGATTGTACCTGCGTCTAAGATCCCCGTCTCGCTGATTGGATGGATGGGCCCAACGGGTGCTGATCTTTCAAACGCTTTGCCGATCTCCCATGGGCGCCCCATCTTTTTTTGCGCCCCTTGAAGGTCGCGCCGTGTCATGTCGAGCGACAGCGCATAGCCGAAAACATGATCAAGGGCGGCCTCTATGGCGATATTTGTGCCCCCTGATTTTAGCATCACGGCCACCTCAACTTCGTGATGCACATCAGAACTATGGGCTGGGTAGGGAAATACACCTGACGGATCGAGATTGTTTGGGTTTTTCTGAAAGAAAAACGGCGGCTCGCGGTCCGGGTCATGGCCCATCTCAACGGCATGGGCCGCATAGTTGCGCCCGATACAATAGACCCGGCGCACCGGGAACATGGCATCAGTTCCAGCGACGGGAAGAGCCACAACAGGGGGTGTTTCAATCGCAAATTTAGGCATTTATTCCTCCGATGCCGGGTGGCTTTGATCTTGCTTGGGTACAGATATTGCAGAAGATAATTGCTAGATCAATCGCAACCAATATGGAATTGATCGAATATTTGGCTTGCAATCGTGCATTTTGAGCGCGAAATTGACTCAATATCTAAGATTGATCAACCAATTTTGGCCCGCACCATGAAAACGCAGCTCGATCACATCGAAACTGAAGGCCCTGCAGAAGCGCTGCGCAGGTTCATTTCCGATGGGCGATACGCGCCCGGTGATCGTTTGCCGCCTGAGCGCGAGCTGATCTTTAAGCTCGGGTTTAGCCGCACGAACTTGCGCAAAGGTCTCGACACGTTGGAGCGTCAGGGCGCGATTTGGCGCCATGTGGGCAAAGGCACGTTCGTTGCGGCACAAACCGGCGAAAGTGGGACCGGAAGCCTCTCGGATCTCAGTCAACGGGTTTCGCCTGTGCATATGATGCGGGCGCGGCTTTCGATTGAACCGGCTCTAGCGAGAGAAGCCGCGATCAATGCGTCCAACGACGCTGTAACCCGCGTCAAGCTTGCACGAGATCGCGCACAAGCCGCTTCCACCTGGGACGACTACGAGGCTCAAGATGATGCCTTTCATCGGGCTATTGCGGAATCTACCGGCAACGTCCTGCTCTTGTCGCTTTTTGACCAGCTCAATCAGGTCCGTCGCGCGGTCGCTTGGAACACGGTCACACGCAGCGCGCCAACCCCGCCACGCGATCACAGCAGTTTTTCAGAGCACAACATCATCACCGACGCCATTGAGGCTCGTGACCCGCATGCTGCACATGCAGCCATGCGCGATCATCTGGGCCGCGTATCCGCGCGTCTTTTTGGGGAGGTCTCGTAATCAGGCAGATCGGATCTGACCGATAGCCGCAGAGCTGGCAGAGCCGACGATTGAGCAAGAAACTTACAATCTCTGGGAGGAGACGAGATGAAGCACTTTATTCGTAAACTAGCCGCAACCGCGCTTGCCGTGCCCGTTGCGCTGAGCCTGTCTTTTAGCACTGCATATGCTGAGAAAATCCGTATCGCGTTGGCGGAGACGCCCTCTGATGAACTTGCTGCCTTTTTCGTGGCGCTTGATCGCGCTAAGGCTAATGGTCTTGACTATGAATGGACCGCGTTTTCGGACGAAGAACTGGCGATCCAAGCGGTTCTGAGCGGCCAAATGGACATTGGATTTGGCACGCCTTATGCTGCTATGCAGCGTTCACGCGCGCCTTTGCGGATCATCTTTCAGCTCTCAAAACTGAAATTTTTCCCAGTCACAACGACAAAATACAGCTCGCTTGAAGACCTTAAAGGCGAACCAATTCTGCTTCATTCACGTGGTGGCGGGACGGACTCGATTGCCAATGTGATCGAAGATCGCATGGATATTAGCTTTGGCAAACGGTCATATGTTCCAGGTTCGTCCAACCGGGTTGCGGCGTTGCTTGGGGGTCAGGCTGAGGCCACGATCATTGACCTTTCCAACAAGAACAAGCTCATGCGCAGCGAGGCCGCAGACCGGTTCAACGTGCTAAAAATGTTCGATGTGGATGCCAGCGATGAGGCTCTTTTCGGCAATTTGGACTGGATTCAGAACAACGCGGAGGATGTGCAGATTTTCGTCAACGCCTTGCTGAGCGTGTATCAGGACATGGCAAAAGACCCCACGATAATCCGCCGGGAAACCAACCCGGATGGCCCGATTGGTCAGCTTCCTGCTGAGATATTGGCTGAACTTGATGGGTTTTACACTGATGCAGTCGCGGGTGGTCTTTACTCGGTTGACGGTGGTGGGCGCACTGCTGCCGCCGCTGATATGGAATGGTATTCCAAGGCGGGTCAGCTTGAAGGTGATGTCACCACCCTCAACATTGAGGACTTTTGGTATCTGGCACCACTGGATGCCGCCAAAAACTAGAACAACCGCCACCGATGCAAGCGCATCGGTGGCGCGTTCTCACACAGGATTGCATCATGCAAAATCGTGCCTTTTGGCTGAAAATTCTATCTGCCTCCATCCTTTTTGGTGCCTGGGAAATTGCTGGACGCATCCCGGTCAGCTACGCCTTCCCGACCTTCATTGAGAGCATGTCCGCCTTGGTGCGCATGACTTTGGACGGCTCGATTTTCACGGCTTATGCTGAAACACTTAAGCCGCTGATCATCGGCATTGCGATCTCCGCATTCTTTGGAATTTTGATCGGTCTTTGGGTCGGCCTTAGCGAAAAATTCGATTGGCTTTTTTCGCCGATCTTCATCGTCATGCAAGCGGCCCCTTTGGCTGCCCTTATTCCCTTGTTGGTGATGGCATACGGCATTGGGCTGACCTCAAAGGTTTTCGTGGTCTGTATCATGGCCATGCCTGTTATCGTGCTCAACACTTCAGGGGCGGTGAAAAATACGCCTTCCTCAATGAAAGAAATGGCCCGATCCTACCTCGCTTCGGATCTTGCCGTGATCACCAAGGTGATCATCCCAGCGGCCTCGCCGGTGATATTTGCTGGTCTTCGTTTGGGCATTTCAGCAGGGTTTATCGGGGCGATCCTGTCAGAGCTAAAAATCACGCCAACCGGTGTGGGCGACATCATCACCTACAGCCGCTCCATTGCCGATTACCCCAGCATGTACGCAGCCATCTTTTCAATCATCGTGCTTGCTGTGTTGTTTTTGAACCTGCTTGAGAAGATTGAGCTCACTCTATTCAAAGGAAATGATCGTGGCTATGTCTCTGACTGAAGAAGCCCCTGTGCAAAGCGTAGCACCCACTGTTGATAACGCGGTTATCGCGCGCAACATTTCCAAAAACTACGGTGCGGTGCAGGCTCTTGAAGACCTGACGCTGGAGTTTCCACGTGGCCAACTGACGTCACTGTTAGGGCCATCGGGCTGCGGTAAAACGACGTTGCTAAAAATCATCGCAGGATTGCTGGAACCAAGCGCAGGCGAGGTTGAAGTGAATGGCAAATTGGTAACCGGCCCCGGTGATGACCGTGCGTTCGTTTTTCAGGACTTCGCGCTTTTGCCTTGGGCGACCGTCCTGCGCAACGTCGCTTTTGCACTGGAGCTGCGTGGCGTTGCGAAATCTGAGCGCGAGGACATTGCAGCAAGGTATATCGGTGACGTGGGTCTTAAAGGATTTGAGGGCAGTTATCCGCATGAGCTTTCCGGAGGGATGCGTCAGCGGGTTGGCCTTGCGCGAGCGCTTTCGGTTGATGCCCAAGTGCTCTTGATGGATGAACCATTCTCGGCTGTTGATGAACAGACGCGGCGCAAGTTTCAAGAGGATCTGCTCTCACTCGTTCAACATGAAAACAAGACGTTTATCTTCGTGACCCACTCCATCGAGGAAGCTGTCTATGTGTCAGATCAAATTGCTATCCTGCTGCCTCGACCCAGCCGGGTGTCAGAAATTATTCGCCCCTCAAACTTTCGCGCCAAAGGTGTCGAGAATATTCGTCGTGATCCTGAATATCTCGACATTGTCGATGAGATTTGGGCTTCTTTGCGGACATATGTGGAATAGGAGAGCGTCATGAAAGTCTTCGGATATCGCCTTCCGGGCATGTCATCTCTCATCGTTTGGGGACTGCTTTGGGAGTTGATTGGACGTCTAGACATCACGTTTTTTGTCCCTCCTTTATCCGAAGTCATCACAACACTTGTTGAGGTTATTGGCACCGCGGCCTTCCAAAAGGCGTTAGCAGAGACAGGCTATGCATTCTCTGCAGGTGTTTTCTTCGCAATCGCGATAGGCGTGCCGTTGGGCATTCTCATGGGCAAGAGCCGTCTTCTGGACGAGTTGCTGTTGCCATGGGTCAATGTTTTCCTAAGTGCCCCGCTCACGGCTTTGGTTCCCGTCCTGATGGTGCTCTTTGGTTTTGGTATGAAATCGATCATCATTACGACGACGCTGTTTGCCGTCTGGATTATCATCTTAAATTCCCGCGCAGGGGTTCGGCAGATCAATCGCTCACTTGTCGAGATGGCACAGAGTTTTGGTGCAAGGCCAATTGATGCTTTCACAAAAATCTATTTCTGGGCCGCGCTGCCCGAGATCTTGAGTGGTGTGCGCATCGGCATTATCCGTGCCGTCAAGGGCGTGATCATCGGGCAGCTTTTGATTTCGATTGTTGGCTTTGGAGCACTCTTTGAGCTTTATTCGGCCAACTTCTTGATGTCCCATTTTTGGGCCGTGCTTCTGGTGCTTTTCGCCATGGCATTCACGATCTCGGAATTCCTCGCATATCTTGAGCGGCGGGTATCCTATTACGCGGCCAAACGCTGACATTCCAAAACAGTGACCTATGCCCCTTGCCGCGTGTGGCTACATTCAAGTGACAGCCACCTGAGGCCATACGTAACCACAAAATTTCTTTGTGATTACGCCAAGTCATGAGACGTTAACTATATCAAATTGTTGCCGGAATGCGGCCAAATCAAGTAACGGAGGCGTGAACACGAGACCCGGTATTTGTAAGGAAGAGTTATGATTGATCAGCAGTCAAGGGACGTAGAAGGCGACGGCGAATGGAGTGCTGTTCAGGACATGACCATCATTCCGCTGCACTCAATTGTGCTGCCAAATGGTAAGGTTTTTGCCTTTGGCACAGATGAAAACGGAATGCAGGGCGGCCAGTTCGTTTACAGCATTTATGATCCGGTCACAGGTCAGGTTCGGGTTCTGGAAAACACCACAGAGACCAATATTTTCTGCTCATATATGTCCATTGATCCGGCCACGGGCAACGTGTTGATCATGGGCGGTGACGGCTATCGCGCGGCAGAGCAAGAAGGCGGCATTTATTCCGGTGTTGCAGACGTAAACGTCTTTGATTGGCGAACTGAGGAAATTCGTCCATCCGGCACCGGGGACATGGCATATGCCCGTTGGTACGGCACGACGCAGGTTCTCGACAACGGCGAAATCCTGATCGTTGGTGGTCGCGACGCGGACTATAATGGCTCCGGCATCCCGGAAATCTATAATGCCGAAACTGGCTTTCGCGAGCTGACCGGGGCCGACATCCCCGACATTTCCGACAATTCTGGTCGTCTTTATTCTACCTTCTGGTATCCGCATCTGTGGCAGGCCAGCGATGGCGACATTTTCATGATTGAAGCCGAGGGCGAAGATCAGAGCAATGGTGATGTCTGGAAGCTGACGGTTGATGGCCTTGGCACTTCGACCAAGATCGACACGCTCCCGTTTGAGGCTCGCAACACCACACCATCCACGATGTATGACGTGGACAAAGTGCTGATCGCGGCCAATGATGGTTGGGTCTGGACCGGCGATCTTTCAACAGACATCCCAACGTGGGAAAAAGCCTTCTTCATGCCCGATGAGACCGGTCAGGACGATGGCAGCGCACGCACGAATGGTTCATTCTGTATCCTGCCCAATGGCATGGTTCTGATCATTGGTGGTGGTTCGGCGGACACGGTGCTTGGCAACCAGCTCGAAGACGCGCAATACGCAGCCTTTGTCTGGGATCCTGAAACTGGCGAAACCGAAGAATGGGCCGATCTTGGGCTTGCCCGCCTTTACCATTCCTCCGCGCTGACCCTGCCGGACGGCACGATCTTTGCAGGCGGTGGCGGCTCACCCGGTCCATTGCAAAATACCAATTTCGAGATCTTTACGCCGCCGTATCTTTACGATGAAAATGGCGACTTGGCCGAGCGTCCTCAGATACTGACGGCACCGGGTAATATTGAAGCTGGCGACACGATAACCCTAACGGTGGATGATGCGTCTGATCTTTCAAAGATCACGGCAATCCGTTCCGGCACATCGACCCATGGTCGTAACTCTGATGCGCGGATCGTGACGCTTGACTACACTGTGATCGACGAGACCACGATTGAGGTCTCCACCCCAGGCAGCACGGTTATGGCACCGGGCGCTTGGATGATGTTCGTCATTGATGGCGCGGGCGTTCCGTCTGAGGCCGCGATGGTTGGCGTAGATATGATCGACATCGTGGAACTGTCCACCACTGGCACTGTAACTGAGCTTGCCGACGGCTCGGTTGGTGAAGAAGAAACCACGCTGTCCACCACTGGTTATCTGGAACTTGCCAATGCGGATTGGGCCGCGACCCACACCGTTGAAATCACAGCGCAGGAATTCGGTTACTTCGGCACTCTCAGCGTAAGCGGTCCAGATGGGTCTGATGGTAAGCCATTTGATTACGTCTCATGGAATTTTGAAGTCGAGGACGCAGCCCTTGGCTTCTTGGCGACGGGCGAAAGTTTAACGCAATCCTATGACGTGGCGATCACAGATGAGGATGGAGTTGTAACCACTGATACCGTTACGGTGACACTTAAGGGTGCAGACGACGATTTGACCGATGACGAGCTGAATGAATTCTTCGGCCAGATCGACGAACAGACTTTCCTCGCCTTATCAGGCTTTGTGAACGGTCTGGTGGATCTCAGCCGTGATGGCTCAGAAAACGGGTCCAACACAGTTGAGGGCGCCGGGGTGTCTATTCTTGACGCTGTCGGCGGAGACAGCGGTTACGTCACGGGCGAAACACCCCTCGGTCCGCTGTTTCAACCGATCGCAGATGGGTTTGATCTGTTCTTTGATGGCGCGCGCGATGCGGCCAATAACATCGGCGACTGGTTCGGTGACTTGGCGGGCGCGGGCGCGACGAACGTTGCCAAGTTTGGTAATGCGGTTAGTGACATCACTGGGGAACCCACACCCTTTATTGATCAGATCGAATATTACACCATTCAAGCGGGCGGTGGCCTTGCCTATGCAATTCCAATCATCGGGGAAGAGATCGTCGATTTCTTTGACGACTCGGTGGATACAGCGCTTGGCGTGGCAAACGGGCTTCTGGATGTGAAGGTCGATCTGGCCCAAAGCTCCATTGGGCTCTTTGATCTGAACCCGATCAACGCAGACCAGTTTGATGGCGCTTGGGGTGTTTCTGGTTTTGGCGCTGATGACCTTCTGTCCACTGATCTTGGCGACAATATCGTCTTTGCAACAGAGGCAGCGGCGATTGACGCGGGGCGCGGCGGTGACTTGATTACGCTTTATGAAGGCGCGACTAAGGTTGATCTCGGCGGTACTAGCGACCGCAGTGCCAATGCGCTTGCACTCAATGGCGGCGATTTGGAAGCGTTATCGGGCACGAATGGACAAGATAGCATCGGCGTGGCAGCAGGTTCTGTGATTGCAACAGCGGATCTCCATGGCGGGAATGATCTCGTGCTCAGTGGTGGTTTGATCAAATCTCTCAACACCGGGTCGGGCCATGACAGCGTAAAAGCTGACACGCTTGACTTCGCATGGCTTGGTTCGGGCAACGATAAGGTCGTTGCTGGCAGCGTGACGGGTCATCTGGATGCCGGATCAGGCCGCGATCACATTGAAATCGGTGAAGGTTCGGCGAGCGGTGGCTCTGGCCGCGATACGTTCTACTTCACCAACTTCGGCGATGGTCCAACCACTCTGAACGGTGGCAGAGGATGGGATACATTGACGGTCGATCTTGACGATTTGGGCATGTCCCGCAGTCAGTTCGTCCGCGAACTTGGCGTCTGGGATTGGTGGGGTGACATTGGCCTATATGGCCGCAGCGCCCATGTTGAAAGCCTCGACCTTACGCTCAGCGGCATTGAGTGGATTGATCTGGTTTAACTCAGAAATCATCACTGGAATATTCGCTAAGTGAAAAATGAAAGTGGAAGGCTTAGGGATTGGTGCGTGGACGCGAAGGGTCGAAATTTCGGCCAGTCGTCGAGCTCATTGATCTCTGAGAGAGAGACTGACGGGGTCTGTCGGAGCGGCACTAAATCGCGACAAGGCCAGCGAGATTTACTCCTCTGAAGGCAGGTCTTCGATCGGGTCGCGGGTGATTTGCTGGTCCGGTTTGGACGTCCCGATCAGGAGCGCCAGTACGAGTGTTGTGCCAAGACCCAGTATCACAAAGAAAAAGTTGAAATGGGTCACATGCATGCGAGCGTCCCCTGCATACCACCCCAAGCCGATGATGATAAGAACGATGGCCCAGTGCCATGGGCGGCCTAGAAAGATGCGGCTCATGGGGTGAGGCTCCTTGGGGTTTGGGATTGATCCAGAAAGCGGGGGGCAAGAATGACGCCGGAAAGGGCGATGCCGAGCACCGAGATGATCCATCCGTTGAGGCCAAAGAGCTGATGGGTAGGCGGGTAGAGCATTAGGAAGGCTCCGACGAACAGCGCCAGCCGGTGGGCCATGTTGACTCGCCCGCGATACCAGCCTTCCATTGCGACAGACAGCACGCCAAGGCCCGCGAGCGCGAGCAGTGCCGAGCTTATGGTCATCCAGAGCGGGCCAACGAAGAGCAGGGATGGGTTATAGACGAAAATAAGCGGGGCGAGGTATTTGGCGATGCCAACGCGCGTTGCCTCCACGGACGTGGCCATGGGCGGGGTTTTGGCGATCGCGGCGGCGGCAAAAGCCGCCAGTGCCACGGGCGGGGTAATGGAGGAGACCACGCCGAAATAGAAGGCGAACATATGGGCGGCAATTGGCTCGATCCCGGCTTTTATCAGTGCTGGCACGATGAGGGCTGCGACCGTAATATAAACGGCTGTTGTGGTGATGCCCATGCCAAGGATGATCGAGGCGATGCCTGTGAGGCTGAGCAGGATCAGCAGGTTGCCATCGGCGAGGTCGATCACCGATTGGGTGAATTTGAGGCCAAGGCCGGAGACGAACACGGACCCGATGATGAGGCCCGCGCAGGCGCAGGCGACGGAGACGGGCACGGTAGCGCGCACGCCTGCCTCTAGAGCGGCAAGCAGGTCAACCGGGCTCATGCGGGTAGCGGGATTGATGAAGCTGAGAGCGACGAGCGCAGCTAGGCCGTAAAAGGCGGATTTCATCGGCGTATAGCCGTACATCAAAAACGAGATCAGGATCACAAGCGCGATCAACAGGTGCCATCCGCGGCGCAGCACGTCGAGGGTTTGGGGCAATTCCTCGCGGGGGATCGAGCCGATATTGTGCTTGTCCGCCTCCAGATGGACCATGAAATAGATGGTCGCGAAATAGAGCACGGCGGGGATGATCGCGGCGACGATGATGTTGATGTAGGAGGTGCCGAGAAACTCAGCCATGATGAAGGCGGCAGCGCCCATGATTGGCGGTGTGATTTGGCCACCGGAAGACGCGCAGGCCTCGACGGCACCTGCGAATTTCGCACGGTAGCCTACGCGCTTCATTAATGGGATGGTGAAGGAGCCGGTAGTGACCACATTGGCCACGGCGGAGCCTGAGACTGTGCCCATGAAACCTGAGGCAACGGCGGCGGCTTTTGCCGGGCCGCCGATGCGGTGGCCGGTGAGCGAGACCGCGAGGTCGATGAAAAACTTGCCGGCGCCTGAGCGGATCAGGACTGCGCCGAATATGATGAACAGGATGATATAGGTAGCGCAAACGTGGAGAGGGATGCCGAAAATGCCATCAGAGGACATGAACAGCGTGTCGACGAATTTACCCC
>CAZQMR010000006.1:5851-35449 GCA_964594465.1 uncultured Rhodobacterales bacterium | reverse complement strand
ACCACTCGCAATTGGCTTTGGTGGCGGCCTCTGAGAATCCGTCGCCGAGTGTGATGTTCTGAAACTCAAGGGCGCCGTCGGTTTCTGCAAGGAACCTCAACTCAGCGCGCCACCCTGTCTGGGTTTGGGAAACTGTTTCTGCGCTGCGTCTTAAAAGCAGATATCCAAAGTCATTGGACCAATTCGTGACTTTTCCGCAATTCTGGTCGCCCCGGCGCCCGGACATGCCTGCGTTTTCAAAGGTGAAAGCTGCATTGGGGTCAGGCTTGTTTGGCTTTGCCCCTGAGGTGCCTACAACGATCTGCGCCGGGAGGTCCCATGCGCCTGCATCGCCTGACTTTGCAGGAAAGGAAACTTTTTCGAAGGCCTGCTGATGTGAGGACAAAATCGATTTGATGGCACAGTCTTGGGAGGCGAATGGTTTGCAGGGCCCATCATCCAAGCCTTGTACTGCGCGCTCAAATGAGGCCAGCGCTTCGGGATCACTTTGCTGCTGCATCAGGCTTGAAAACGTGTCTAATCCCCAAATTGGGCGGTGGGTTACAATTGTTGCGCTGGCCTTTTGGAAATCCCAGTCTTGTTGGCCAAGTGACATCGCAACGCCGAAGTTTTCGGATAAGACCCTGTCTGGATTAGGGCCTGAATCAACCAACACGAATCGGTGGGCCGTTTTGTTGTCTGACGCGCTTCTGACCGCAACATCAAAGTAATGAACAGGCACAGTCGATTTTCTGCGCTTGCATAAATCAAGGTTTGGCCCCTCAGCCACTGGCCCAAAAAACAAAAACCATCCGGCCCCTGCCCCTTGCGACCTGCAGTCTTCTTCGCTGCCGCGCGTAAAGGCCCATGGAACATCCAAAAGCAATGATTGAGCTGGTAAAAAGAAAGCGCGGTGCCATTGATCCCATGAATTGTCGCCAGCATTGTCAAATCGCGCATTTCCCAAATGAAGGACAAAATCCGGGAGCGTGCCAACGCGGCCAATATCGGCCGCAATCCGTGCGAAGGGCCAATCATTGGCGTCTGAACAATCCTGCTTTCCCAGAGAACTTTGCTCACCAAGACAAGCAGTATTGCCAAGAACGGCAACCGCAACGGCGTCACTCTGATTTTGAGCGAGTTGGCGGCGCCCGATTGCTGAGGGCCCAGAGAACGTGACATTGCGCAATTCCGTGTCGCCGTTAAGAGATTGGATTTCTACGTTGGCTTGTGTCCCATCGCTTAACACTAGGCCCGCTTCCGGCCATTCCTCGGACATCGGTGCATCGCAAACGGTTAGGTCAGATATTTCAAAAAACCTGCGCGTTGACCATTTTGTTAGAAGAACGGTTTGTCCCCTTAGACTGATCGTAAAATCCTCGCAGTTCAGACCTGAATCATCGCCCAGAACGAACCGCATTCGGACATTTAGGGGCGCGAGAGCGTCAGATTCCACGACTTCGGTCTGCCCCATGATCTGGCTCCACGCGGCCAGTACAATGGGTTGTGCATGTGCGGTTCCGGCAGTCAAAACCATATAACACAGAGCAAATATTGAGCCGAACTGGCGCGAAAACAGCATAGGTATCTCCCCTCAAAGACCCTTGGTAATTGGGATGGAATGAGCGTTTATTCAACCCAGCATAGAAGCTCAATTGACAAACCGAAAGGGACTATACTGCCTATGGCGCGAGAGTTCTTTGGGTCAATTTCAAGAAGATTCCATCCTTGGAACGCAGGGTAAGATGAGCAACGGGGATCGGCACGTTTTCTGCGATCGGATCGATTTGGAACCGGCGTAGAAACTGGGCCAGAAACGCGACCCCTTCGATCATTGCAAAGCTCGCACCAACGCAGACACGCGGGCCCGCCGAAAATGGAATGCTTGCATATTTTGGCACCGCATTATCCCAACGATCTGGGTCAAATGCATCTGGAGCGTGCCAATAGAGCTTATGACGGCCAAGATGCCAGGGCGACAAGATGATGAGCGAACCTTTGGCCACATTGCGACCGCGAACGCTCCATGCCTTCCCGGCATCGCGCAACATCATGGGCACCGGGGGATAAAGCCTGAGGGTTTCACGAAAAACATTGCGGGTGAAGCGGAGCTTACTGAGGCTTGCAAATGTTTGATCAAACTCCGCTGCCTCATTGGTCAATCGCTCTTGGACTGCGGGATGCGTGGCGATCAAGTAAAGCGCCCAACTGAGCGCGGAGGCGGAGGTCTCGTGACCCGCTAGAAAAAAGATAGCGATCTGATCAATCAGTTCGTCGCGGTTGAACGGCTTTTGTTCGATCTCTTCATCGGCTTCAATCAAACCGGTCAGAAGATCGTCGGGCCACGGTTTGGGCATGTCAAAGCGTTGGTCGACAATTGCGCCGAGCATTTGGCGAATTTGCATAGCGGCGCGTTTGGCTTGTTTGTTGCGAAAACGGGGGATCCATGTTGGTAAGCGCAAGATGTCCGCAAGGTTCCAAAGCGGTTGGCTGCGTTGATAGGTTTGAAAGGCCTCAAAAACCTCAGATGCATCCTGATCGCTGATCGGTTTGGAAAAAATCACCCGGAACATCACATCTGCGGCGAATTGGGACGCCTCTGTTTCGATGTTGATCGCACCTGTGCGCTGACCAAGACGGTTGAGTGTTTCCTCACCTGCTGCAATTATGGCTGGGAAGGACGCCTTGACTTTGCCGCCTTCAAAAACCGGATCAATCATGCGCCGCGCACGTTCCCAAGAGGCGCCATTTGAGACGAAGACCGAGTTGCCCAAGAGGTCGCGCAGACCTGCTGACACAATACTGGATTTTGGAAACACAGCATTGGGCGACGTGAGCACGCTTTGAACGCCATCGGGTGTATTGATCAGATAACTGCTAAGCACGGGGGTCCGAATTTGGGCCATTTTGGCAGAATACAACCGCTCAGGCTGTGACGAAAACATATCGCGACGAAACAGCTTTATGCGCATGAGCCAACTGGCCCCCACGGGGCGGGAGGCTGGTTTTGGGGGACGTTGGTTGGGGTCCTGAAAGTCGCGCATAACCTCAGAAATCCCGGTAGAGCGATAGCGCAGTTTCAATTCTGGACTTGGTGGCGCCGCGCCATGCGAATCGGTCCTCAAGCGTATATGGCCCAGCGGTGATGCGAAAATAGTCGTATTCTTGAGGCTGATCGAATGTACAGAGATATTGCACATGTCGACGAAAGAACCGCCACTTGGTGCGGCGAAGCGTTTCTGGCGAGAGGGTCAGCGTGAATTTGGCGCTGAGCACCTTTGGCCAAAGCTTTTCAGGCTCAGGCGGAGCAACGCCGGTCACGTGCACAGGGTCGCTGAGCGCAAAGCTGCCCCCGTCGCCGGGCGCAGACACATCAACCCAGACTATTCGGCTGTCTTTGGACAACATGTTAAGGTCGCCGCGCAGCTCCTGTGCGTTGGGCAAAAAACTGATCATTGGGATCACTTGGCCAAGGGTCAGCAGAGACAACTGCGCAGGTGTTTTCGCGCGAGATTGCGCCCGCAGAATGTCGGCAACGATGGTCACAGCCAGATGCGCACCGGAAGAATGGCCGACGATCAGAACTTCGTCGGCATCTGAGTTCAATGCATCTGAGATGCGGGTCTGAAACGTTCCCAGTTGGGTTTTAAGTTCGGGGGGGATGCGCCCTTTCAGCTTCGCGGAGAATGCGTAGTCGTGCATCAGATAATAGGCAAATAGCGGGCCATCCATCCGCTTAAAGACTATCAGTGCGCCGATGAAAGTTGCTGCTGCAACGATGGATGACACCAAAGCGCTGACGGGTTGAAAAAGCATGAAGGCCGCAAGGCCCAATGCGAAGGCCGTACTAGCTTGGAGTGTGAGCATGAACACTGGGTAGAGCGCTGCGATCATCGCAATGGGGCGCAAGCGGAAAAGTTGTAGCAATGCACCGGAGCTGAGATAGAGCCACAGGGTTTTGAGCATGAGCAGGTAGGTTTGTGCGATATTGGCGGTCATGCTGTCGCGCACGATGTCGCCCCAACTGAGCACTTCGTAGTGGGTTTGAACCTGTGCGCCCTCAATGGTTGCGTCGATTTCCCATGAATAGGCCGCCCTGCCCGGCTTACCTGTCATCGAGATTTCATAACCCGAAATTTCTGCCTGTTGAACCGAGTGGGTGCGGTAAAGTTCACGGTATCTACGGGCGCCAATCGGATCATATCCGGGAACAAAGAACACATGGCGCTTGGACACCCGTGCCGTCACAGATTGTTCGCAGATATCTTTCAAATGCCATCACCCTGCGCGTTTATTGATGTTGCGCGCTCGTTGGAGTGATGGGGCAATACGCCTGCATCGTCAACAAGCGGTGAAATTTAGTAAAAAGTAGTGCGCAGTTCGAACAGCGAACTGGCCTAGCCAATCAATCCGAGGGATGGGAACGTCTCAAGCAACCAGAACGACATGTCGGCAAAACGGCCACTTAAGAGCAGCACGCCCACAAGGACTAACAAGACGCCCATGAGTTTTTCGATGAGGCCCATGTGCTTCTTGAGCCGCGACATGCCGCTCATGAAACGTTCAATGAAGATTGCAGCAAGCAGAAACGGAAGGCCAAGACCGATGGCATAAAAGCCCATGGTGAGCATGCCGTGCCCAAGGGAGCCTTCTTGAGCAATCAAGGTCAGGATACCCGCAAGGATCGGACCGATGCAGGGTGTCCAGCCGAAGGCGAAGGCCAAACCGAGGAAATAGGCGCCAATCGGGGAGCCGCGCTGGTCACCTGCATCTATCCGAGCCTCCCGGTAGAGCAGAGATATTTTGAAGACGCCCAGGAAATGCAAGCCAAAGGCGATGATCACACAGCCTGCGACCGTGTTGAAATAGCCTTGGTAAGATAGAATTGCGCTCCCGAAGGCTGAGGCTGCAATGCCTAGCAACAAGAAAACCGTCGAAAGACCCATCACAAAGAAAATCGCGGGCAGGATTACCGGGTTCCGCCCGCCTTCTTGATCAACCATGTTCTGGGTCGTGGTTCCGGCCATATAGGCCAGATACGGTGGAACGATTGGCAGAACGCAGGGAGACAGAAAGCTGATGATGCCCGCAAAAAGTGCGATAACCAGCGAATAGCCCAGCGAGGCATCTAGAATTTCGGCGCCAAACATGCGTGACCTTTTCGTGACTTGAGCCTTAAATAACGTCATTGGGTGCGCTTTGTCACCTGACGACATGTCACATTCTCGTAGACAAGTGTTTCACTGCAGCTTACGCCGAGCATCAAATGACGTATGATCAGGAAATAGACACCACTGGGTTGAAATGTCCTTTGCCGGTTTTGAGGGCAAGAAAGCGTCTTAAGGCGATGAAACAAGGTGAGCTGCTGAGTGTTTTGGCAGATGACCCTGCGTCGCAAATTGACTTTCCGCATTTTTGTAACGAGCAAAATTTGAAACTAGTTGTGTCCGAAGAAACCGAGGCGGACGTTTTTCATTACGTGATTGAAGCAGGGTGAAGTGACATGGATTGGGACAAACTTCGAATTTTTCATGCGGTTGCACAGGCTGGATCCCTGACACATGCAGGCGATGCTCTGCATCTGTCGCAGTCTGCTGTTTCCAGGCAAATCAGGACGCTTGAAGAAAGCCTGAGCACGACGCTGTTTCACCGACATGCGCGGGGGTTGATCCTGACCGAGCAAGGCGAGTTGCTTCACAGTGCAACCCAGTCGATGGCTACTTTGCTGGATCGCACAAATGCGCAGATCCAAGACAGTGAAAACGAGGTTTTTGGGGAGCTGCGCGTTACCACGACCACCGGATTTGGAACGCTTTGGCTTGCTGGGCGGCTCGGCACGCTGTTTGACAAGTACCCCAACCTGAAGATCGATCTAAAGCTGGAAGAGCGCGTGTTGGATTTGCCGATGCGCGAAGCTGATGTGGCCATTCGCATGAAAGAGCCTTCGCAAGCGGATTTGATCCGGCGGCGCCTCATGGAAGTGAATATGAGGCTTTATGCATCGCGCGAGTATATTGAAAAGCACGGGGCGCCCAAAAACACCGCTGAGCTGAAGGACCATCGCTTGCTGGCGCAGGCGTCTTCATCAACGCAAGCGAATGCAGCGGCGCTTTGGATTGATCCGCTATTGTCCAGTGATCACTCCTCACATCTGACGGTGAACAACTATTTCGGCGTGCTGCAATCGGTGATCCATGGGCTTGGAATTGGGGTACTGCCGGATTATGTGACCCATAATGTGCCAGATTTGGTGCGGGTATTGCCAGAACAAGAAAGTGCGCCGGTTCCAGTTTTCCTCGCCTATCCAGAGGAGTTGCGGCATTCAAAGCGCGTTGCTGCGTTTCGGGATTTTGTGATTGAGGAAATCTCTAGCTTTCGCAAGAACCGACAGGAAGAAAGCACTGCCTGAGGGTTACTTCATGGCGAAACCGCGCACCTTGCATTATAATGCATATCTCTTTCGACCAAATTGTCACAATTCGAACACGTTCCTTTGCTAGCTATGTGTTGATGACATAGCCGGTATGCAAAGTTTCTGACGCTCCTACTCTTGTCGGATTGGTTGCCAGACCTTAAATGTCATCTTGAAGATGGAAGGACCAAGTGTTGGACCATCTTCATCCTCCCTGTTGGACTTGGGCCGAGCTTTTGCTCGGCCTCTTTTTTTGGGAAATCCGTTTTTATGGGTTGCAAACCTGTTTCGATATCAAATTGATATAAAAAGATATTTTGCAGCTTACCTCTGAAACGGCCTTGTTAGCAGCCCGATCTATCCCTCAGCGTCTTCAACAGAGCCTCTACGATTTTTTACTTTGCCCTTCGATCCCTGCGAGGTTTTCCAACAGCCGTGAGCGTGGAATCTCAACCTGTGATGAGACGTTCGATTTTGGAAATGGGCCATCTACGAGCGGTAGATTCAGAAAGGAGCAAAGCTCTGACCAACCATCGCCTTCCTCAAAACAGAGTTCTAAAAAGCGATCATTTGCTCCATTTGTTGCAAAAATAGCGCGTACATCTTCCAGATGTGTGTTGTATTTTGTGAGATATAATTCCTCACACCCTTGGGGATATGTTGCCCCAAAGATTTTTGAGCGCGGATTGCGCTTGGGATGTGTTCGCAAGGCATGTTGCTTAATGGAGTTGAGCCAGACATCCGGTGTTTTACGGCGCGTGAGAATGAATTTTGCGTTCTTGCCGTAGTGTTCCAGCAATTGGGGAACCATCAGGGGCCAGGGCCAATCTTCAAAGCTGTCAAAGGCTTCGATTTCCTCAAAGATGCTCTCAAAATCGCCATTGAGAAACAGTTTGAACATGGCCGGGCGACGATCAAAGTGCTTAAAGCCGAGCTTTTTGAAAGCAAGTGAAAGCGACGTTGTGCCAGTCTTGTTGAGTCCAATGCCAAAGATTTTCATATTTTTGTGGATAAAGGCTCGTGGAGCGCTGTGCCACTGCTTTTCCCCTTTCCCCGAGCGCGGCCATTTTCTAAAAGACGCTGAAATTCCATCGGCCTCAGGGGACAGACATGCAAGAACCAGCAATTACACCGGATCTTATCGCATCCCATGGGCTCGCGGCGAATGAATATGCAAAGATTGAAGAATTGTTGGGGCGCGAACCGACATTTACCGAGCTTGGCATTTTTTCGGCAATGTGGAACGAGCATTGCTCTTACAAATCCTCCAAAAAGTGGTTGCGCACGCTGCCCACAGAAGGACCGCAAGTGATTTGTGGACCCGGCGAGAACGCGGGGATTGTCGATATTGGCGACGGGCAGGCGCTGGTGTTCAAGATGGAGAGCCACAACCACCCCTCTTACATTGAGCCCTATCAGGGAGCTGCGACTGGTGTTGGTGGCATTTTGCGCGATGTCTTTACCATGGGTGCCCGCCCCATTGCGGCGATGAACTCACTTAGCTTTGGCGAGCCGTCGCATCCCAAGACGCGCTCGCTTCTGGCGGGTGTTGTTGCGGGGGTTGGCGGTTATGGGAACTGTTTTGGGGTCCCTACCCTTGGTGGCGAGTTGCGCTTTCACAAGGCTTATAACGGCAACTGTCTGGTCAATGCCTTTGCGGCTGGTCTTGCAGATGCGGATAAGATTTTTTACTCGGCGGCGTCAGGTGTTGGGATGCCGGTTGTGTATCTTGGTGCGAAGACCGGGCGCGATGGTGTTGGTGGCGCGACGATGGCGTCGGCAGAATTTGACGACACGATTGAAGAAAAGCGCCCGACGGTTCAGGTAGGTGATCCGTTTACCGAAAAGCGTTTGATGGAAGCTACGCTGGAGCTGATGGCAACAGGTGCGGTCATTTCCATTCAGGACATGGGTGCGGCTGGATTGACATGTTCTGCTGTTGAAATGGGCGATAAGGGCAATCTTGGTGTGCAGCTTGATCTGGAAAAAGTGCCGGTGCGCGAGACCAATATGAGCGCCTATGAGATGATGCTGTCTGAAAGTCAGGAGCGGATGCTGATGGTGCTGCGCCCTGAAAAGGAAGACGTGGCGCGGGCGGTCTTTGAGAAATGGGATTTGGATTTTGCGATTGTTGGCGAGACGATTGCGGAGGATCGGTTTCTTGTGTGCTTGAACGGCGAGACGAAGGCGGATTTGCCGCTTAAAGCGCTGTCTGGCACGGCGCCGGAATATGATCGGCCATGGGTGGAGACGCCTGCTGCCGCGCCTCTGGGCACGGTTCCCGAGATGGATGTGGTTGAGGCGCTCAAGACGCTGGTTGGGTCGGAAAATTATGCGAGCCGGGCCTGGGTTTGGGAACAGTATGATCACATGATCCTTGCGGATACGGTCATTCGCCCTGGCTCTGATGCAGGTGTAGCGCGGGTGCATGGCACGGAGAAGTTGGTGGCATTTACATCAGATGTGACGCCGCGCTATTGCCGGGCCAATCCGTTTGAGGGTGGCAAACAGGCCGTGGCTGAGGCGTTTCGCAATCTGATCGCCACGGGTGCTAAGCCATTGGCCACGACGGATAATCTGAACTTTGGCAATCCGGAAAAGCCGGAGATCATGGGCCAGTTTGTCGGTTGTATTAAGGGGATTGGGGCCGCCTGCTCTGCCCTTAACATGCCAATCGTTTCGGGCAATGTGTCGCTTTACAACGAAACTGACGGTGCCCCGATCCTGCCGACCCCGACGATTGGGGCTGTTGGATTGATGGAGAGCATTGATCAGCTTATTTCGATGCGCCCTGGCGCTGGTGATGTGGCAATTTTGATTGGGGATACAGCAGGGCATTTGGGTCAAAGCGCCTATTTGGCAGAGTGCCATGGCAGCGAGCTTGGCGATGCCCCAAGCGTTGATTTAGATGCGGAGGCGAAATCTGCTGCTGTGGTACATGCGGCGCGGGATGCCGGTGTGTTGGTGGCTGCGCATGATCTATCCGATGGGGGATTGGCGCTGGCTGGCGTTGATATGGCGCTGGCTGGAAGCACCGGTCTGCGGTTGAACGCACAGTCTGGTCTCAGCGATACGGAGTGGTTGTTTGGGGAAGATCAGGGCCGCTATTTGGTGTCTGTTGCGGCTGAGAATGCAGACAGGCTTCTGGAGATTGCTCAAGAGGCCGGTGTTACAGCGCAGGTTGTTGGTGAATTTGGTGGAGATACGCTTGATCTTTGTGGCGCATCGGTGCCCTTGGCAGAGATCAAGCAATTGCATAAGTCCGGTTTGGACAGCTTGACGACGTGAGTATTGGTTGAAGATGCCGGTGGTGAGCACTAGGTTTGGCATAGCCACTATTAAAAGGATCGCGCTCATATGGCGATGCAAGCACATGAAATCGAAGCTCTGATCAAAGAGGCTTTTCCCGATGCAAACGTGAAGATCGACGATCTTGCAGGCGACGGGAACCACTATGCGGCAACTGTTGTTGCCAAAGAGTTTCGCGGGCTGAACCGGGTTAAGCAGCACCAGCTTGTGTATAAGGCGCTTAAGGGCAAAATGGACGGGCCTGCGGGCGACTTGCATGCGTTGGCGCTGACGACAAAAGCTCCTGAGTGATGTTTTTTCTCGAAGTGATCCTCGGGATCGCTCAATTGATTGTCACGCTCTTGCGTACTATCTATCTAACAAGCAAACACGGGATCATGAAAGCAATGCGCATCCTGGTACAGCCCGAAAGATACGAGACAAAGGAAAAAAGCCATGACCGCTGAAGCTCAAATCAGATCCGACGTAGAAGGCAATGACGTTGTCTTGTTCATGAAGGGCACGTCGAGCATGCCACAATGCGGGTTTTCCTCGCGGGTTGCTGGTGTGCTGAATTATATGGGTGTTGAGTTCAAGGACGTGAACGTGCTGGCGGATGAGGAGATTCGGCAGGGCATCAAGGATTTCTCGGATTGGCCGACAGTTCCGCAGCTTTACGTGAAGGGCGAGTTTGTGGGCGGGTGTGACATTATCACTGAAATGACCCTCTCGGGTGAGCTTGACACGCTGTTTGCCGAGAATGAGATCACGTTTGACAAGGATGCGGCTGACAAGATCCGGGAAGCCAACAACGATTGATTTCGGCTTTTGATCTGACTGCAAGATAGCGACGGCTGAGCTTCATGCACGAAGCTCAGCCGTGTTAATTTCAGCTGGCGATTTCTTGTGCGAGTTCTTCTGCTTGAGCAACAAGTTTGAACATGGCCTCGTCAGCATGTTCGGCTTGTTCGGCCAAGATGGCTTCCAATTCTGAAATCTTAGCACGGGCCTCAGCCAGCTCTGCATCGAGCGCGGAGGTATTGACCGGCTCAGCGGCGTCTTTTTCCGTAAGACCAGCCATCTTGTCAGCCAGCATAAGGCCGGCCATCAGGAGCATTTTGGGCTCAGGCAAGCGCCCCGCTGCATTCATCAGATGGGTCGCTTCAACATCAAGCAGTCCAGCCGCTGAGCGCAGATGAGCTTCTTCGCCTTCTTGGCACGCCACTTTGAAGATGCGACCACCAATTTCGATATCAACTTCAGCCATCATGCCTCTCCAATCAATGGTTTGAGTTGGGCAATCAGCGTATCAAGCTCTGACACATCGCGGCTGCGTTGAGCTTTGAGTGCCTCAAGCTCTTCGTTTAGGCTGGCATTTTCAGCATTCGCTTTCGCCAGATCAGCTTTCAAGTCTTCGGTATCATCCGCAGCACCAGCGGCGGCAAAAGCGGTGCGAATTTTTGCCAAAGCCTCCGCGTGTTTGCGTTCATATACTTCGGTATTTGCCTGTCTATCGGTCATCGTGATTTGCCCCGTTTACCCTGCGAATCAAAGTTACAGCTCTGCTCAGTTTTTTTCTTTCCCTAATTTTGCATTAAGCGATGGGTTTCGCAACTTTGCGACCGGTTCACCTTGACCCGCCATGTCATCCTGTTAACACCTCGCCAACCATCAACCTCTGATTTTCGACCAGAAAGCGACGCAGTATGGACCTTCAAACTCTCAGAACGGCTCACCCTGACCATTGGAACAAGGCCACAGCATTGCGTGTTTTGGCGCTGGATGCAGTCAAGGCGGCCAATTCGGGCCATTCGGGCATGCCGATGGGCATGGCGGATGTGGCCACGGTTTTGTTTTCAAACCATCTGAAATTTGACGCCAGCGCACCAAACTGGATGGATCGGGATCGCTTTATTCTGTCGGCTGGGCATGGCTCGATGCTGCTTTACGGGCTGCTGCATCTGACAGGTTACAGCGACATGACGCTGCAAGCGCTTAAGGATTTTCGCCAGATGGGTGCGGTTACGGCTGGGCATCCTGAGTTTGGCCATGCGGGTGGTATTGAGACGACGACTGGTCCGCTCGGTCAAGGTGTTGCCAACTCTGTTGGGTTTGCGATTGCTGAGGCGTCTTTGAATGCGCGTTACGGCAAGAAGGTTTTCGATCACCACACCTATGTGATCGCGGGCGATGGCTGCCTGATGGAGGGCGTGTCGCAAGAGGCGATTGGTTTGGCGGGCAAGCAGCAGCTCGGCAAATTGATTGTGCTTTGGGACAATAATGGCATCACCATTGATGGCACGGTGTCGATTGCGGACAAGACGGATCAGATGAAGCGCTTTGAGGCGTCTGGCTGGTCTGTATTTGAATGTGATGGGCATGATCCTGAGGATATCGATCGCGCAATCACTGAGGCCAAGAAGAGCAAGCTGCCCTCGATGATTGCTTGCAAGACACATATCGCGATTGGGTCTTCGGCGCAGGATACCTCCAAAGGCCATGGTGCTTTGACGGCGGATGATTTGATTGCGGACACGCGCAAAGCGTATCATTGGCCCCATGGGCCGTTTGATATTCCAAGCGACATCAAATCGGCATGGGAAGCGGTTGGTTCCAAGGGGCGTGGTGCGCGGGAAGATTGGGATATCGAGTTTAAGGCCCTGTCGGACAACAAGCGCAATGAGCTGGAGCGGATTTTTGCCGGTGAAGCGCCTAAGAAGCTGTCCGCGAAGATCAAAGCGTTCAAGAAGCAGATTTCTGAAGACAAGCCAAAGGTTGCGACGCGAAAATCCTCAGAGATGGCGCTCGAAGTGATCAACCCGATCATGCAGGAAACGATTGGGGGCTCTGCGGATTTGACTGGTTCCAACAATACGCTCACCGAAGGGTTGGGCACGTTTGACACAGATAACCGCAAGGGGCGCTACGTTTATTACGGCATTCGTGAGCATGGTATGGCCGCGGCGATGAACGGGATGGCGCTGCATGGTGGCGTTAAGGCTTACGGTGGCACATTCATGTGTTTTACGGATTATGCGCGCCCTTCAATGCGCCTGTCTGCCCTTATGGGCGTGCCGGTGACCTATGTGATGACCCATGACAGCATTGGGCTTGGCGAAGATGGCCCGACGCACCAGCCGGTGGAGCATCTGGCGATTTCGCGCTCGACACCGAACCTGAATGTGTTCCGCCCGGCGGATAGTGTTGAAACGGCTGAGGCTTGGGAGCTGGCGATTTCGTCCACCTCTACCCCGTCCGTCTTGTCATTGACCCGTCAGGGCTTGCCGACTGTGCGCACCGAGCACACGACGAAGAACATGGTGGCGCAAGGCGCGTATGTTCTTGCGGATGCAACGGGCAAGCGACAGGTCATTTTGATGGCGACAGGCTCTGAGGTTGAGATTGCGCTAGCAGCACGCGAACAGCTTGAGGCTGAGGGCATTGGCACGCGCGTTGTGTCCATGCCGTGTTGGGAGCTTTTTGAAGCGCAGCCGGAGGCCTATCGGCGCAAAGTTCTGCCTGCGGGACCAGCACGTGTTGCGATTGAAGCGGCGATTGGGCTTGGCTGGGACAAGTGGCTCTTTGGCGAGCGCGGCAAGCACAACAAAGGCGCGTTTGTTGGCATGGAGAGCTTCGGTGCATCTGCGCCAGCTGGAGAGCTGTTTAAGCACTTTGGCATAACGGCAGACGCCACTGTTGCTGCGGCCAAAGCGCTGCTTTAACTCTCGGCCTTGCTAGAATTGCAGAAATGCGCCCAGTGAAGTGTTTTTCGCTGGGCGTTTTTTTGTTTTGGAGGGTCGGTTGAACCTTTTAAGGGGCAAATTGTGCAATTTTGTCAAAGTTCCGACATAACTCTCAATTATCGGGTTCCATGATAACAGCGGCGGCGTTATAGAGCGGCCAAATCTGTGATCTTTGGGGTTTGTCTTTCGCGTTTTGCGTCAGGCACTAGTATTTTGGAGTTGAGAAATGACTGTACGCGTGGCCATCAACGGGTTCGGGCGCATTGGGCGCTGTACTTTGCGGGCAATTATCGAGAGTGGCCGCAAGGACATTGATGTGGTCGCGCTGAATGCCAGTGGTCCGATCAAATCAAATGCGCATCTTTTGAAGGTCGACTCGGTCCATGGTCGCTATTCGCGCGATGTGACCTTTGGCGACGATTGGATCAATGCAGGGCAAGGCAAGATACGCGTTTCCTCCAGCCGTAAGATTGAAGAGTTGGATTGGGAAGGTGTTGACATCGTGCTGGAATGCACCGGCGCGTTTAACTCGCGTGAGGCTTCTGCGGCGCATCTTGAGCGCGGCGCAAAGCGGGTTTTGATCTCTGCCCCTGCTAAGAACGCCGACAAAACGTGTGTTTACGGCGTGAACGAGGACAAGCTGACTGAAGACGATTTGGTCGTATCCAATGCCTCTTGCACGACGAACTGTTTGGCCCCGGTTGCCAAAGTGCTCAACGAATGCGTGGGCATTGAAAAAGGCTTTATGACGACTGTGCATGCTTACACGGGCGATCAGCCGACACTGGATCGTATGCACAAGGATATGTACCGGGCGCGCTCTGCCGCTATGTCCATGATCCCAACGACAACAGGTGCGGCCAAAGCAGTTGGTTTGGTGATGCCAGAATTGGAAGGCAAGCTTGACGGGTCTGCAATCCGTGTGCCCACGCCAAATGTTTCTGTGATTGATCTTAAGTTTTTGCCAACACGCTCAACATCTAAGGAAGAGATCAACAAAGCCATGGCAACGGCTGCGTTTGGAAAACTGAAATACATCCTCAACTATGATGAGGAAGAAATGGTTTCAATCGACTACAATCACGACCAGCACTCTGCTAACTTCGCAGCGCAGCAAACCAATGTCATGGATGGCAATTTCGTGCGGGTTATGGCGTGGTATGACAACGAATGGGGCTTTTCTCATCGTATGGCTGACATGGCAGTAGCTATGGGGCGGCTTCTCTGACAAAAGGCACACAAATTTGGACAATCGAACTGCCCTGATATTTGCTCTTTTGATTTCGGGAGCTGCAGTGGCTGATTTTGTCCTTGATTGGGGTGCGCTTGGCTTTCTGACAAAGAAGGTGATCGACCTGATTGGCTGGATGGCCTTTTGGCGGTGAAGGAGACAACTAAGATGTCATGGAAAACGCTCGACGATTTTGATTTGGCTGGCAAACGTGTGCTGACCCGCGTGGACATTAATGTGCCTGTTGCAGATGGGCGAGTTACGGATGCGACACGGATTGAACGGATTGTTCCGACCATCGAGCATATTCTGTCTAAGGGCGGAAAACCTGTTCTGCTGGCCCATTTCGGGCGACCAAAGGGCAAGGTTGTGCCGGAAATGTCGCTTTCTGTGGTTGTGCCAGCTTTGGCCGATGCGCTTGGTGTCACGGTTGGATTTGACGGTGAAGATGGCGCGGTGCTTTTGCTGGAGAACACGCGATTTCACCCTGGCGAAGAAGCAAATGACCCAGATTTCGCTGCCCAATTGGCGCTGCATGGAGACATTTATTGCAATGACGCTTTCTCTGCCGCACATAGAGCGCACGCCTCAACTGAGGCCCTTGCGCGCATTCTGCCGGCTTGTGCCGGGCGCTTGATGCAGCAGGAACTGGAGGCGCTGCAAAACGCGCTCAGCGCTCCGAAGCACCCTGTTGTGGCAGTTGTTGGTGGCGCAAAGGTGTCCACAAAGTTGGAGCTTTTGGGCAATCTCATACCAAAGGTCGATCAAATTGTGATTGGCGGGGGCATGGCGAATACGTTTTTGGCCGCGCAAGGCATTGCTGTCGGAAAGTCACTTTGCGAACATGATCTTGCTCAGACTGCACTGGATATTCTGAAAGAGGCCAAGGCACAGGATACTGAGCTGTTGTTGCCCAACGATGTCGTGGTTGCACGGGAATTTAAGGCAGGTGCGGCTTGTGAAACGGTTGCCGCTACGGCTTGCCCTGCGGATGCTATGATCCTAGATGCCGGGCCTGAAAGTGTGGCTAAGGTTGCGCAGGCTTTTGAGGCTGCCAAGACGCTGGTTTGGAATGGCCCTCTGGGGGCGTTTGAGATTGAGCCGTTTAATGCAGCTACAGATACGGCGGCACTTAAGGCCGCAGAACTCACCCGATCCGGTGCGCTACTAAGCGTTGCGGGTGGCGGCGATACGGTCGCTGCGTTGAATGCTAGTGGTGCAGGCGCAGATTTCTCATACGTCTCAACTGCCGGGGGCGCCTTTCTGGAATGGCTTGAAGGCAAAACGCTGCCGGGCGTTGCTGCACTTGCTCAAAACGGCACTCTGACCTAAACACACCCAAAATCATCTATCAGACGGAATTTTTAAATGTCGCACGCGCAAATGACCAAACAAATGCAATCCGGAGCAGGTTTTGTTGCCGCGCTTGATCAAAGTGGTGGCTCCACACCAAAAGCGCTCGGTCTATACGGCATTTCTGAGGACGCTTACGGGTCCGACGCGGAAATGTTTGATCTGATCCACGCCATGCGCAGCCGCATTGCGATGGCCCCAGCCTTTTCCGGTGAAAAAGTCATTGGCGCGATCTTGTTTGAGATGACAATGGACCGCGACATTGATGGAAAACCATCTGCGAAGTATCTTTGGGAAGAGCGCGGTGTGGTGCCATTTCTCAAGATCGATAAAGGGCTCGAGGACGAGAATGACGGCGTCAAATTGATGAAGCCAATCGATGGGCTTGATGCCACCCTTGAGCGGGCCAAAGCCGCTGGAATTTTTGGAACCAAAATGCGGTCCGTGATCGACGCGGCAAGCAAGACTGGAATTGCTTCCAATGTTGCTCAACAATTCGAAATCGGCAAGCAAGTGCTGTCACATGGCTTGATGCCGATCATTGAGCCGGAGGTTACGATCAGCATTGCAGACAAGGCTAACGCTGAAGACATGCTTCTGGCTGCGATCCAGAGCGAGCTGGATGCCCTCCCCTCAGACCAGCAGGTCATGCTCAAGCTTACACTTCCCGAAACGACCAATCTTTATAAACCGCTTGTTGATCATCCACGTGTGATGCGGGTTGTTGCGCTTTCTGGCGGCTACAACCGTGAAGAAGCCAATCAGCGGCTGTCCAGCAACACGGGCATGATTGCGAGCTTTTCACGTGCATTGTCCGAAGGCTTGAACGCACAACAGAGCAATGCGGAATTTAATGCGATGATCGGCGAGACAATCGACAGCATTGCTGCAGCTTCCAACGCCGGCTAACAACTGCGATAGATATTAGCAAAGTGGATCCCGGAAGTGTTCGGGATCCACTTTGGGCACATCGCCAAAAAAATTCGAATCACCTCAATTTAGGGGATTCACAAAACGAATCACCTCTGCCATACAGGGTCTCAACCGACATCAGATCGGAAAAAGCGGGCAGATGAGACAGTTTATTTCCAATGGCAGTGGTTTTTCGGGCGCCATTTTTATGGCCGCGATTTTGCTTGGCACAGGGTATTTTACCTTTGCCGCATTGGACGGCGACTTTGGCAAATTTCACCAAATGCAGCTTTTGGCCCAAAAAAAGACGCTTCAAACAGAACTTTTAGGGGCTCAGCGTGAGCGCCAGGTCGTCGAAAACCGCGTTCGGCGGTTGTCTGACGACTACCTTGATCTTGATTTGCTGGACGAGCGTGCGCGCAAAGTGCTTGGCCTAATGCGCGCTGACGAGATCGTAATCCAATAAAATACGACGCTTTGAGACGGTTGAATGATCTGATCTCAAATGCAATACTGTATTTAGTTTAATGTTAAACTAATATGGAGATTGCCATCTATGGCCCGAAAACCCTCTAAGCCTGCAAAGTCGAATACCTCCAAAGAAGAGCTCTTGGACTTTTACAAAGAGATGCTTCTGATCCGGCGTTTCGAAGAAAAGGCAGGTCAACTTTATGGCATGGGACTCATCGGTGGATTTTGTCATCTCTATATTGGTCAAGAGGCTGTTGTCGTAGGTCTTGAGGCATCGTCCAAAGAAGGTGATCAGCGCATCACCTCCTATCGAGACCACGGCCATATGTTAGCGTGTGGAATGGACCCAAAGGGGGTTATGGCAGAGCTCACCGGTCGGGAAGACGGATTGTCCAAGGGCAAGGGCGGCTCAATGCATATGTTCTCAAAGGAGAAGGAATTCTACGGAGGGCACGGCATCGTTGGCGCACAGGTTCCACTTGGGGCTGGCTTGGCATTCGCCAACAGATACCGTGGGAACGACAATGTAAGCTACACCTATTTTGGCGACGGATCAGCAAACCAGGGTCAGGTCTATGAGGCCTTTAACATGGCAGCTTTGTGGGAATTGCCATGTGTCTTCGTTATCGAAAACAATCAATATGCGATGGGTACGTCAATGAAGCGATCCACATCGACGCCAGCGATTTATACGCGCGGCGCAGCGTTTGGCATTCCGGGCGAAGCTGTAGATGGAATGGATGTGCTGGCGGTTAAGGCTGCTGGTGAGAAGGCCGTCGCTCACTGCAGATCCGGTAAAGGCCCCTACATTTTGGAAATGAACACCTACCGTTATCGCGGCCACTCCATGTCTGATCCGGCAAAATACCGTACGCGGGAAGAGGTTCAGAAGGTTCGCGAGGAGAAGGACCCGATTGACCATGTGCGCGAGATGCTGGTGAGTGGCAAACATGCCTCCGAAGCGGATCTCAAGGGCATCGATAAAGACATCAAAGCGATCGTGAATGAGGCCGCCAACTTCGCACAGGAAAGTCCAGAACCGGATGCAAGCGAGCTTTGGACTGACATTTACGCAAGCGCGGAGGCTTAAACCATGGCAACTCAAATCCTAATGCCAGCACTCTCCCCGACAATGGAAGAAGGCACGCTTGCCAAATGGCTCGTCAAAGAAGGTGACACTGTTTCAGCCGGTGACATCATGGCTGAAATTGAAACTGACAAAGCAACGATGGAATTCGAAGCCGTCGATGAAGGCATCATCGGGAAAATTCTGATTGCCGAGGGGACGGAAGGCGTCAAAGTGAATACCGCGATTGCAGTGCTCATAGAAGACGGTGAAAGCGCTGACGCAGCGGTCGTGGAAACCACACCGACCGTTGCAGATGTTGTTCCAGCGGTTGCGAGCGCGAGCGCGCAGTCTCCCTCGCAAACCGCCCCTGCCCTTGAAGATATTCCTGAAGGTACGACATTCCGCTCAATGACCGTGCGCGAAGCATTGCGTGATGCGATGAGCGAAGAAATGCGCAGCACCGAAGAAGTGTTTCTAATGGGTGAAGAGGTTGCTGAATATCAAGGCGCCTACAAGATCTCACAGGGCATGCTCGACGAATTTGGTGACAAGCGCGTCATTGATACTCCCATCACTGAGCATGGATTTACCGGAATTGCTGTGGGCGCCGCATTTGCGGGGCTGCGCCCGATCGTGGAGTTCATGACGTTCAACTTCGCGATGCAGGCCATTGACCAAATCATCAACTCAGCCGCAAAGACACTTTATATGTCCGGTGGGCAAATGGGATGTCCGATTGTGTTTCGCGGCGCAAACGGCGCGGCAGCTCGGGTTGGCGCACAACACTCGCAGGATTATGCGGCTTGGTACGCGTCCGTACCGGGTTTGAAGGTTGTGCAGCCCTACTCCGCCGCTGATGCGAAGGGTCTGCTCAAATCAGCAATTCGCGATCCTAACCCGGTGGTCTTTCTTGAGAATGAGATACTTTACGGACGCTCTTTTGAGGTTCCTGAAATCGAGGATTTCACAGTTCCCCTTGGAAAAGCGCGAATTTGGCGAGAAGGAAGCGATGTGACGATTGTTAGCTTCGGTATCGGCATGCAATATGCCCTAGAGGCTGCAGATAAATTGGCTAAGGATGGCATTTCAGCCGAGGTGATCGATCTGCGAACTTTGCGCCCACTAGACACCGAAACAGTCCTGAAATCTGTGCAGAAAACCAATCGCTGTGTCACAGTGGAAGAAGGCTTCCCGGTCTGCTCAATTGGCAACCATATTTCAGCTGTCTTGATGCAGGAGGCCTTTGACTGGCTGGACGCGCCAGTGATAAATTGCGCCGGCAAGGATGTTCCGATGCCCTATGCTGCGAATTTAGAGAAGCTTGCTCTTGTGACCACGCAAGAAGTAATCGACGCCTGTAAAACAGTCACGTATCGCTGAGGAGAACAGATATGCCGATCCAAATCCTCATGCCCGCGCTTTCTCCAACAATGGAGGAAGGCACCTTGGCCAAATGGTTGGTCAAAGAAGGCGACACAGTTTTATCTGGCGATGTTATGGCTGAGATTGAAACCGACAAGGCAACGATGGAATTCGAAGCCGTCGATGAAGGTGTTATTGGGAAAATCCTTGTCGAAGAGGGCACTGAAGGTGTGAAAGTTAACACCGCTATTGCCGTTCTTCTGGAGGATGGTGAGTCCGATGCTGACATCAAAGCCGCAGCAACGCCCAGCGCAAAAGCACCTGCGACAGACACACCTGCGCCACCAGCCCCCGTTAGCGCGTCAGTAGAAGCCCCTGCTGAGCAACGAGGAGCACGGGTGTTCGCGTCACCACTTGCCCGTAGGATTGCTGCCAACAAAGGCATCGACCTAAGCACAATTTCTGGCTCTGGCCCTCGTGGAAGGATCATAAAATCAGATGTAGAGGGAGCTAAGACGACACCCGCGAACCAACCAAAGGCAGCGCAAACCTCAGCCCAGGCACCTGCGTTGGCATCCGGCCCAACGACAGATGCGGTCCGCAAGATTTATGCTGATCGGGAACATCAAGAAGTCGCTTTAGATGGGATGCGAAAGACAATTGCTGCGCGACTAACTGAAGCTAAGCAATCTGTACCCCATTTTTATCTGCGCCGCGACATTCACTTGGACAACTTGCTTAAGTTCAGGTCTGAATTAAACGCCCAGCTGGCTGATCGTGGTGTTAAACTCTCGGTAAACGACTTCATCATCAAAGCATGCGCATTGGCGCTGCAAACCGTACCAGACTGCAATGCAGTCTGGGCAGGTGATCGGGTTTTGAAGTTCAAAAATTCCGATGTCGCAGTTGCTGTGGCCATCGAAGGTGGTTTGTTTACTCCGGTTCTGAAAGATTCAGACACCAAATCACTGTCGATGCTGTCAGCTGAGATGAAAGATCTCGCCTCTCGTGCGCGTGACCGCAAACTTGCACCGCATGAGTACCAAGGCGGAAGTTTTGCAATCTCAAATCTGGGAATGATGGGGATTGAGAATTTTGATGCGGTCATTAACCCACCGCATGCGTCCATTCTCGCTGTCGGCGCAGGCATCAAGAAACCCGTGGTTGGCAAGGATGATGAACTGGGCATTGCAACCATTATGTCGGTGACCTTGTCCGTGGATCACCGCGTCATCGATGGTGCGCTTGGTGCTGAGTTTCTTGCGGCAATCAAATCAAATCTTGAAAACCCAATGACAATGCTTGCCTGATCCAAAGTGCTCCCAAAACTGGGAGCACTTTAATTAAAAGCGTCTCGCCTTTAACTTGAATCAACCCGTATCGCTTTTCGCGTTCGACCAAAGGGAGAGGCAGCGATTAATCGACATGTTTAAGGCCGGGCGCTCTAGCAATCAGGAACGAGATCCTGTGGCTCTTCGCCAAGCACTTGGTTCATTGTAAGAGATGGCTGTTCACAACCTGCTTCACCAACAATTTTGCCTGGCACCCCAGCAACTGTTTTACATGCAGGAACTTCTTTCAAAACCACAGATCCTGATGCTATGCGGCTGCAGTACCCAATTTCGATATTGCCCAGAACTTTAGCCCCAGCACCCAACAAAACGCCATTGCCAATCTTAGGGTGCCGGTCGCCATCTGCCTTGCCAGTCCCGCCAAGCGTCACAGAATGCAACATTGACACATTGTCACCAACAATAGCTGTTTCGCCGATCACAATCGAATGCGCATGATCAATCATTATCCCCCGCCCAATGACAGCACCGGGGTGAATATCAACACCAAATACTTCCGAGCAGCGCATCTGAATGAAATACGCAAAATCTTTGCGCCCAGTAACCCAAAGGTGATGAGCTTGGCGATAAGCCTGCACGGCTTGAAAACCTTTGAAGAACAAGAGCGGTTGCAGCATTCGGTGGCAGGCCGGATCACGATCAAAAACCGCCACGATATCAGCTCGTGCAGCAGCCCCAAGATCAGGGTTTTCTTTGTGTGAGCGATCCATAACTTCGCGCAAAATTTGCTCACTCATTTCGCCCGACGCAAGTTTCTGCGCCAAACGAAACGAAAGTGATTTCTCTAGGCTTTTGTGGTACAGGACGCCGGAATGAACCAAGCTCGCCATGAGTGGTTCTTGTTCAGCCAATTTTTCGGCTTCTTCACGAATTTGAATCCAAACAGGATCCAAAGCGTCCAGTTTTTGTGCGTTAAGGCTCATCTCACCTCTCCATCCCGAAAACCTAGTGTCCTTGATCAAAAAGACCGTGTATCTTTTTGAACATAGCAACTCTGTCAGGAAAATAAAGGCGATGGAAGCTGATCAAAAGTCCATGTTTCGCTCAAAACTGAAAGAAATCTTCCAGTCTCTCGAAAACGTGAGGCCAAAAGCGAGGCGTCACGATCCATAGTTGAACTGGACCAACAATCGGTTGGGCGTCTTTCGCGTATGGACGCTCTCCAGCAACAAGCCATGGCAAAAGCCACCGAAAACAACCGGGTTCGAGATATGAAACGTATCGAGGCGGCTCTTACCCGCCTTAAAGAAGATGAATTTGGTTACTGTATGGAGTGCGGTGAAAACATTGAACCACGGCGACTTGAGTTAAACCCCACGGTCTTGACCTGTATTTCGTGCGCGCAAGGTTAGTTTCAAACTGAGCGAGGCGGAATGATCTCGACACAATGAACTGCCAGCCGAATTTGACCAGAACCAAAATCTCCGCCCTCAGCTGTAAGCAAGAGCTCTGTGTCAGCCCAGTAAGTCACCGGGGACCCAGACAACCCTTTGGCAAAAGAATTCAGGGCACCGCCCAGTCCTGAGCCATATCGATCTTCAGCACCCGCAACACCCAGCTTCCACGAACTCAAACCACCACTCAAAGTTCCAATGACGCGTGCGCTAACACCAAAAACGACAGAATGACTTGGAATGAGTGGAACAGTGAGATTGCTCGCACCTGCGCTGAGTGTGTGGTCTATTTCAACAACCGTGAGAGCCGTACCTGCGCCCCCGGCTGAAACCGCATGTCCACCAATGACCCACGCGGTCCCATCATACACGGCTTGCTTGCCGGCTGCTTTGTTCCAAACCTTCCAGCCAAAACTTGGTTGCGCAAATAGCCAGCCACCATTTGAATATAACGCAATACTTTCCTCGCGCCCCTCCCAATCCAAAGCTGCGGGACCTGCGACGATATAAGCCTGCCCCTCAACCGGAGACGTCGGCGGCGTGGTTAGATCCCCACGTTCCACCGTCGCATTCGTGACCATATCAATAAGCGTGAGGGCATCATTCACAGTCACATGCTTTTGGGCTTGGGACGATGAAATGAGCGGAAGTTTTAAATTGGGGGTGTTAGCCATCGAATGTTGTCCTTGCGAAAGGCCCAGGTCCGAAAATCTCGGATATCTGAGCAACCCTGATTTCAAATGGTGCAGAAATTCCATCAGCTGTTTGATCGGTCTGTGAATACGAAGCGTTTGGAACGGAAACATCCCAACTGCGAACAACTCCGCCGTCCTTGAAAACCCAAACGCGGTAGAGTTCTTGAACTTCACCAAGCGGCACCTCGACGGACGCCCAACTGTCGCCATCTATTCGGCTGCGCCGGATCCACGAAATTTCCAGATTGGCATTGGCATCAGCCAGCACGTTTAAATGAGACGGCGCGAATGGACGGTGCCCAACGCCATCAGTTGTTTTCACAGAGTACGCGTAACTGTTGCTGTCATATCCAGCACTTGCAGGTCCAACACGATAATGGCGTTCCAAACCTCGACTGCTGGCAGGCAAATTGGCCTGAACAGACGCCCCGTCCAGAAGCACAAAATCCGACCCAGCCTCGTGCACATCGGGCATAATGCCATCAGTGCCGAACTGACCGCGTAACAAGTCACCCAGTTCAAACTCGCGCAGCCCAGAAAGCTCCGCTGTCCTAAATTGAAAAACCTCCCAATCGTGATGACCGGGCTGTCGAATAGCGCCAAGATTAGCCCCATTCAAAAGCGCTATTTGATCAACAGATGAAAGCTCGCCTGCTGGCAATTTAACACGGAGCTGTGCGCCCGGCATGATCAGTCCTTCAGTGCCACGCGGCAAATCACTGACGGTGGTTCCGATGATGCTTCGCTGAGAGATTTGTGCATTCAAATCGTAGCTGTTGTTGTCAGCCGAAACGTAAACAGCCATCGGCCCCTGCCACGGCACGCTGGTTGCTGCAATATGCGGGGCATGCAGGACCTCATCGCCTGTGATAAGGGGAAGATCCATAAACTCTGCATAAACTGGTGCAGCCACAGAGTAAGATGCCCGACTGAGCACCGGATCAACCCGTACGTTAGACTGGTAAACCCTTTCCTCCATCCGCGTGGCTTCAACCTGTCGAATGCCACGATTCTCGATGCTGTCGACCCTAAATGATGCGCGACCACCGGCTTTGGGCACATTCAAAATGTCACCAGGCGCAATTTCAAGCGCGCTCGGCGGCAAATTGAAGCTCGCCTGATCCCTGGCAACCTCGCCTTCAGCAAGCCAGCGATCCGCAATGGTTTGCCCCTCACCGGATGTCAGGGCCATCGACAACTCAGCATCCGAAACAGTCGGATCTTCCGCACTCGGCAAATTTGCCTCTGACGCAGCCCGTTGATAGGCATCATTGGCACCGACAAATCCCACACGTACGCGCTCGCTCGTTTCGGAGCCTGGCAACCGAGTGAACCTGATTGCTGAGGTTTCATTTTCTTCTACCGCAATCTGTTCAATGTCCAACTCACGCGATCCACCATTGGCACGCGACCGGAAAATGATCTTTTCACCCTGCTCAAAGCTGTCAAAAGCATGGCTCATCATAAGAGGTTGAATACTGTTTCGAGCGGCCTCCGGTCCGGGCAAACTGTACCCCTTTACAGCGCCGTGCAGCGCACTGACATCTGCATCGTAAAAGCTCGATTTTTCTGAAACCTCGGCAACGACCTCCGCAACCGTCGCCAAGCCCAATCGGCCTGACACCCAATGGCCACGGGCATAGTTTACCCCGTCAGACCAAGTGTCGAGACGATCCGGGAAATCGGGCCATGGCCGCGCATCCCAAGCCCAGACAAAACTGCGCGACGTATCCACCATCGGACCGCCATAGCTGGCAGAAACTGGATTGTTCGAAGTATTTTGCCAATGTTCGTAAAACGCTTGAAAGTAGCGCAATTGCAGATAGTCATCCTGACCACCATTTGAGTAGCGCGGGAGCCTGCTTTCCGCCGATTTCGGGTCAACAAACGCATTGGGCTCGTTTGTGCCCTTATCCGCTGCCGGGCACCCAATTTCGGTGAACCAAATCGGCTTGGACTGTGGCACCCAACTTGTTGCTTGTGCGTCTCGAACGCCACCGGGTCGATTATGATGCGACTGTGTCCACCAGTTCACAAGATCCTTGTATTTAAAGACCCAAGGCTCACTATAAGCCCCGTCCGTGATCGCTTGGCGGTTTTGCTGGTCTCGGTCGGTTTGAGTTGCATAGTACCAATCAAAACCTTCACCTCCCGCGATATTGGACTTCAGGTACTCCAGGTCATAAATCGTACCCCAGCCAGCATCTTCATGACCAACAGTGTCCCGCCAATCTGACATCGGCATGTAATTGTCGATCCCTATGAAATCGATGTTGGGATCAGACCAAAGCGGGTCCAAATGAAAGAAAACATCTCCGCTTCCGTCTTGTGGATGATACCCGAAATATTCGGTCCAATCTGCTGCGTAACCAATCTTGGTGTTTGGACCCAAGATGGACCTAACATCAGCGGCAAGAACCTTAAGCGCGGCCACTGCTGGAAACCCATCTGCACTATCACGGATAGGTGTTAAGCCAACCATTTCAGAACCAATGCAAAAGGCTTCAACACCACCTGCCAAAGCACACAAATGTGCATTGTGTAGGATGAACCTGCGGTAAGACCACTCAGAAGGGCCTGAATATCCTACCGAATTTCCCGATGGGCTGAAGTCAGAAACCTGTGCCGAACCAAAAAATGCTGCAACCTCAGCGGCGGCTGCCGCAGTTTTGTCAGGACTTCCTAGCCGACCCGGCGCATTGCTTAGTGTAATGCGACCACGCCACGGAACTTTTTGTTGATCGCCCGAGGAAGACCACGGATCAGCAAGACCGTTATCTGGCAAAATATCCATAAGGATAAACGGGTAGAAATTGGTCGCAATTCCACGCTGGTTGAGATCCGCAATGCCCTCGATAATCGACGCATCGGTTGGTGTTCCACCAAAGGTCGCGCCACCGTCAGTTACTGAAATCACCTTGGCATTTGAGCGGGATACGCCAGAAACATTCCATGGCATTTCCGCACCCTCTGTGTAGGGCTGCTCAACACCTGGCTCCAATTTGCATCGATCCATCCGCAAATCATCACCGAACCAGCAAACAACCAAGGATACCGCTTCCGTGGCAGGTAGATCGGCCTCAAGCGTGTCCAGTGCATATTCAATATCCGTCTTTCCGGTTGGATTGTTCTTGTTGGCCAAACGCACAACACCCTTGTCCTCTGGGTATGTGACCGGCGTCGTTGCAAGCGAGTACTCTCCCGTTCCCGGAACAAGCGCGACCGCTTTGACCACATCTGACGGATTAACGGACAGTGTCGGATTTGCCGATTGGGGACGGCGGTAAACCTCAACAGAGAACTGCGGGATCCGATTGCCAAATGCCGCCAGCTGGAAATTCTCTAAAACGAGATAAGCAGTCCCGCGATAGGCAGGCGCATTGTCCACGCCTTGAACCGCTTCAATCAGCGGATCAGGCAGCTGATCTTCACTGCCCTTATGCAAACGCCACGTGACATCCTCCAACCCCATAAGCTTGCCATCAGCCCAAATCCGACCGATGCGCGAGACTTCACCCTCACACAGCGCGATCGCAACACTTATGGAATAGCTGTAGCTGGTGACGGTGGGTTTGCCCTTGCCCCCCCCGCTGCTGTTCTTGTCTTCCAGAAACCGACTTGACCAAATCATCTGGCCACTCACACGCATACGACCAAAAACACGCGGAACGGCGGCACCCTCTGCGCCGCTCATCATGCGCAGCGTATCAACGCGACCCGTTTCAACCGCTGCCGATCCCTGCCCCATAATCCGCTGATCAATGCGCGAACCAATCAAGGCACCCGCAGCTTTGCCGATTATGGTCGAACTCACGCCAAGGACTGCGCCCCCAACGCTAGAGCCAATTGCCGCACCAACCGCCGATAATACTAATGTTGCCATGAAGGCCTCCGCTTGGGGAACGAAAAGCGTCCCGCAATTCTTCGTCTCCAGCCCGCATTCAGCGGCGCCTCGATGACCCCATGCCCGCTATAGGCATGAATGATATTTGGTGTAGGCAAATGGGCGTCACACAAGATCGCCGCATGTTTGGCAATCGCATTGGCACGCATCCGAAAGACGAGAACTTGCCCATCTGTCAGCTCATCGCCACAACGATTGAAACACTCACCCAATCCTTCCAGCAACGGCTCTGTGCCCGACACTTCTCCCCAATCGGCCGAATAGCCCGGCATGCCTCGCGGCTCACGTCCCAGCACATTCCGCCAAACTCCACGAATGAGCCCCAAACAGTCCGCACCAGCGCCTTTGAGGCTCGCCTGATGCACATAGGGCGTGCCAATCCAGCGCCGCGCCTCTGCGACAATTTCCGGATCACCCATCGGTTAGGGCTGCGCCATCATGAATCTCACTGCCAGCGGGATAAGCCGTCACCCAATCCTCGCCGGGAATATGTGGAAAACCGCGAAAGTTCATGAAATTTGAGAACTTTGCTTTACAGGTTTTGCTCGTCTTGTCGCATCCTGCAACCAACCGCGCGCTGTCACCAACCTGAATTGGCAATGGTGCCGCTTGCCACAACTCAATTGCGCGCGAAGCACCAGATGCTTGATCATATTTGATCGTCGCCACACCGCCGGTGTTTGCACCGCTTTCCCAAGTCAACGTCCCAAATGAAAACCAACCACTCTCAAATCCCTCCAGGCCAGCAAGTGAAATACGCGCATTTGCCTCTACGTTGACAACACTGGTCGTTGCGAAAAAACCGGCCTGACTCGTGTCAAACCGACATTTGGAATCGCCAAGATTGCGATCGCATTTCTTGAGATAGGCGCGCCCTATTGGCCGATTCAACGTCTCTGAAAGCCCTCTTAGCTCAGCTTCAAAAGCAGTCGCACCACGCCGGATCTCTCCAATCGACCCTTTGAAAATCAAGTGCCGTTGAGCTGTGTCCGACCAGTTCACCAACCATTGATACACATCCGCACGATCATACTTTCCGGCCAGAATATCCTCATCGGTCAATGCAAGCGCACTCAAAGCGCCATAAGCTTCACCATTATCCACCGACAAACCGGTGGAGGACTGCATCGCCGTCGATGTCATGCCGCTTGAAGCTTGAAACACCTGCCCATCAAAGGTCAGATCTTCATCATGATCCGTAAATCCAAAGGACACACCATCAAGACGGCTCACCAGCCAACACCGGCACATGCCAGTGGCTCCGGTTTGCAAATGCGCCAAAAGCGCTGGATCGACCACTTGCATTAGACCCGCACCTCTACCACTGGCACTGACGGAATTTCACCTGCCGAAAAACCGCCCAATGAACTGTCGATCCGATCCGCATCAAAGCGAACCGGCACGTCAAACTCAAATCCAGCCGTGATGACAACGCCCGCTGCAGGAGGGGATGCAAATGAAACAGTCCCAGCGGTCACATCTACCGTAAACTCGATGCCAATCGACGCCTCAACACCGCCCAGCGCAACACGCACAGTTCCTTCAACCGGCTTCCTAACCGGACGCGCATAGCCTTCGGCCCCTGACAAATACTGCTTGATCAGACCAAATTCACTCTGGGCACCATCGCCAGTTCCAATGCTCTGATCCTCTGGTCCGATATCTTCTGACGGAATGCAGGATTTGTAATCGGTCCAGTCTTTCCAGCGAAACCCAAACAACCGCCCGCGTCGCGCCTCAAAAAAGGAGATCAGCGCTTCCAGATCGTCAAGCGAGCGCATCCCCATGCCCGCATCATATCTGCGCCGTGAATGTGCCCAAGGTGTGTTACGCTCTTCAAAACCGTTGGACAGCGTCACAACCTCAGTGCGCCGCTCCGGGCCACCAACGGACCCAAAGGACATATTTTCCGGGAACCGGACTTCATGAAAGTTCATCAGGAGAATTCCTCAAAATTGCCGATTACTGGTTGCGCGTGCCGCGTGCGATGGCGCTGCGCATTGTCGCTGCGATCTGTGTGCTGGAACGTTGAAAGCTCGCTGCATCGGGCGTCGAAATGTTCATGTTAACCGTGACGGAGGTAGTTCCACCGCCCCGAACACCTAGCTTGCCATCTTCGCCGCGCGACAAAGGCATGATCGCTTCAGGCCCAGCCTCGCCCATAACCCCGGTGCCGCCGCGCATTGGAAACGCCGTTGCACCCGAAACAATGCCGCCATTAGCAAAGGCTTGAACCCTGCCCTGATCGAAAACGCCGCCCTGGGCAAAGGGCATCAACCCACCAAACAATGTGTCCACACCAGTTTCAACCAAGCCACCAAGCGCGCCCGAGACCGGCTTGAAGGCCGCGTTAAAGGCCCGGTTTGACAGGTTCTGGCCAAGGCGCGAAAAAACGTCTGACGCTTTGGCCCCATCAAACACCAACCCGTTCAA
>CAZQMR010000006.1:0-5751 GCA_964594465.1 uncultured Rhodobacterales bacterium | reverse complement strand
GCGTTGTCAGGGAACTGCTCAATCAATGCGTCCAAACCGCCCCGCGTGAGTCCGGCCTGTGCTGCATTGCTTTCTGAGCATAGGAAAATGAGCTCCGCTGGAGTGAGATCCCAAAAGACACGCGGCTCTAAGCGCAATACTTTGAGCCCGGCCTCCATCAGCGGCGCCCAAACGATCTTGCTCACTGATCTTCCGGCAAACTGAATGTCAGACGCAAAAGCTCCGCACCAATTCGCGCAGCCTCCACAGGCCCACCTTCAATTGTGGCCTCCAGAAAGTCAGCCTCAGTCACATCAAGACCGCCCCCCTTAAGACCTGCGCGCAGCAAATGGATTAGATCCCGCGCCTTGAAAGTGCCTTCTTCAAAGCGCGTCACCAATTCCATCAAGCTGCCAGCCTCAAGCGCAACTTCAAGTTCAGCCAGAATGCCCAAGGAAAGGCGCAAAATCTGCGGCTCTCCATCCAGCACCAAAATAACCTCTCCACGATAGGGATTGGCCATGCTTAAAGCGCCGCGAAGGATGGCACGCCGGAACTGGCAAGCGACAATTCAAACTGCGCCTCACCGTCGTAATCACCCGAGTATTCCAAAGAGGTTAGCATAAACGGCCCTTCAAGCACGCCAAAATCCGGAATAATCACCTGAAAATCCGGAATTTCACTATTGAAGAAAACCTCACGCATCCGCGCATCTGTCTCAGAGTCGCGAAACACACCATTCCCGCCAATATTGACCGAGCGCACGCCAGCACCCGCCAGCAGCTCGCGCCAGCCCCCTTGCGAGGCAACATTGGTGATATTGACCGACTGCGCGTTGAAATTGATCCGCGTCGCTCGAAGCCCCCCCACAGTCTCAAACGTATCCGTCGCAGAGACGTAAATCTTAAGCAGCAAATCCTTGCCTTTTTGAGCAGCCATGTGTGTTATCCTGTGTATGAAATGTCGTCTTCAAGAACCGCTCGAAAGAGGAGCGAAATGATACGCCGGTCCGGCAATTTTCCGGGCTTTGCGCGTGCAGATCGAAAGCGCATACCGACCATTGTGCCACGATCAAGGGCAAGCTCTGCATCCAGCAAAACATCGCAAACCGCCGCCGCAATGTCCTTTGCCACCGCAAAGCCCTCACGATTGGAATGCACCGCAACTTCAAAATCATGCATCGCGCCATAGCTTGTGGCCGTAGATCCGTCTCGCGCTGTCTCTTCACCAATGGTGATGAAGTCACGCGGGCTGTCGGCAAATTCCTGAGCCAGCGGCGCGTCGTAAATTGCGTTGCCGACAAGTCCCGTTAAGGCCTCATCCGCACTAAGCGCTTCATAAACTGCCTTTTGAAAGCTGATTGCCATCGCATAGGTCATGCCCGATTGCCCTCCTCAGCCCAAATTCGCAAATAGCGCCCGTCATTGTCGGCCTCGGCCACCGCAAGGATCGAAAAGATACGACCGTTCTCCGTGAACCGCTGGTCCGGGCGTGGGCGCCGTGGCGATCCAACGGGTGCAAAGCGCACGTAAATCTGATAATTGACGCTGGAGCGGTCCCGCCCTTCAATCCGCGGCTCTTTTGCAGAACGCGCCTTCACATCCGCAAATAGCGTGCCCTCAGGGGTCCAGCCAATAACCTGGCCCCCTGCACCGTCAGGCGTCGCGATGCGGCTCTCTAACACCAATTTGCGGTTCAAATGATACTTCGAACAACTCATAGACCAACCCCACCAAGGCGAACCGGGCGAAACCCTTCGATCAGCGCCATGACGCCAAGCGGAATGTCCTTTTGTTTGCCGCCACCTGTTCGGCACTCATAGAAATGCGCGCCTTGCAACAAGACCGCATGGCGAAGTGCTGCCGGAATGCTTGACCAATCCGCACCAAAACCTGCATCAAATTCGATCTCAGCATGACCATTGCTCGAAATGGACGGCAAGCTTGCACTGGTCGATGCAATGCCCGGTCGCTGGCTGTCTTTGGTCAATACATATCGCGCAGGATCAATCAATGTCTCTGCGCCATCGGCCCCTACCAGTTTGAGCGATGTGATCATCTCAACCGGACCAATCGGCAAACCCAGCCGCTTGCAGTCAGACCACCGCGTGACCGTCCAGGAAAAATTGCGCTGAAAAACTGCTTTTCCAATCCGCATCTCAATGGTCGAGATGGCAGAGCGCAAATAGGCCTCCAACAGCTCATCTTGAGCGGTATCATCAACGAAACCACCGCCAAGATTTACGTGGTTTCTAAATTCGGCTACCGGCAAAGCCGCGCTTGGCACTGTGCCCAGCTCAACTAACATCATCTGTTGCGTTCCTTGTTATTGGATACCCGAACCACAACACTGCGCTTAAGCGCGCGTCCGTGGTCGGTCCGAATATGTGCTGTTGCAAAGTAGGTTTGTCCGGGCTCGCCCCCGATCAAACAGGCCTGCGCCACGCGGCCATCAAGCTTCGTTGATTGCGCTCTCAACCCGAAGGCAGAGCCGGGCTTGGGGTATATCATCCACCCCTCATCGCGCTCTATATGCTCATCCTCGCCAAGTCCCGCTCGGCGAAAATCTAAACGCAAGATCAGCTCCCGCGACGGGCACTTGTGAAAAAAACCACTCATTATCAGTCCCGTTTGAAGATCAAAGCAGTCCCGGCGGCCCAGATAGGCCGCCGGGACGAAACAGATCAGCTTGCCGCGAATTTCAGAACTTTGATCGCGTTGAAATCGCTGACATCGCCACCAACACGCTTTGTCGCATAAAACAGAACATGCGGCTTGGCAGAGAAAGGATCGCGCAAGATGCGCAGATCAGGGCGCTCAGCAATGGTGTAGCCTGCATCAAAGTCGCCAAACGCCACAGCATATGCGTCATTGGCAATGTCCGGCATGTCCTCAGAGATCAGAACCTTGTAGCCCATCAGGCGCGCAGGCTCGTGAGATGCCAAACCATCCGCCCAAAGGAAACGCCCATCCGCGTCCTTCATCTTGCGAACAGCACCAGCAGTTTTGGAGTTCATCACAAAGGTCGCGTTTGCGCGGTAGCGCGCACCCAAACCATAAACCAGATCAACAATCGCATCCGCAGGCTCAGAAGAAGAGAAATCGCCAGACGCGCCAGTTGCAACGTAGCCAAGCGCCCCCCATGACCAACTGTCGTTCTGAACCGATGGATAATCAAGGAAACCACGTGGCTTGTCGATGCCGTCACCCGTGATGAATGCCTGACCCTCAGAGCGCGTGAATTTGTCCGCAATGCGCGAGGCAAGCCAACCTTCCAAGTCAAACGCTGAATCGTCCAGCAAACGCTGAGAAATCTTAGGCAATGCTGAAAGCTCATGCAGCGGGATTGAGATGCGATCAAGCTGTGCTGTGCCGGTTTCAACACTAGTGGCCGTCTCCGTGACCCAGCCTGCGCCCATATCAACGTGATCAATCAATACGTCATACGCCGTGCTCTCAACATGCACCACGTTCGAAATTGAACGAATAGATGAAGTAGAGTGCAGAACCGCATGAATTTGCTCGGCCATTTGCGGATCAACAAGGAACCCGCCATCGGCTGCAATCGTCGTGGTCATCGCCTTTTCTTCAAACTCAAGAGAACGCATCGCGTCCTCATCGCCTGCACGCAGGTAAGCGTTAAACGCCTTTTGGTGTGGGGCCTCTGCAGTGTCTGCATGGCGGGACAGTACCGGGCGCTCTAGGGCGACTGATTTGCGATCAAGCATGGTAAGACGATCTTCCTGTTCTTTAAGTTTAGATTTCATATCGGTTTGGAACATATTGAATTCTTGAAAAAATCCTGACAGCGCAGACTTCACTTCCACAGCCGTGGATGCCTGATTGTCGACCGGAGTTTTTGCCGGTTTTCCACTCATTTTTGGATTCCTAAATTGTTGGGGTTGGAATTGTGCCCGGCTCACGTGAGCTGACGCCGCGCATCGTTGATTATGTCTGTCAGCGATTGCGCCAACGTTTCTTCCTCACTGCTATCTGTTACCTGTACGCGAGCTTCTGGAAGCATCGGAAACGTGACCAAAGACACCTCCCAAAGCTCAACCTCATGCAGCAAGCGCCCACCGCCGGACGTTTTCTCCGCGCGGCGCGTTCGATACCCTATAGAGAGGCCCTCAATGGCACCCGCTTTGATCAACGCAATTGCTTCTGCACCAAGCTGCACGTCATTGAGCAAACGCCCTTTAACGAAGAGCCCTTTCTTGTCTTCCCAGATCTCATCCCAAACGCCGATTGGGCGCCCTGGATCATGCTGCCAAAGCATCTTCACTTTGCGCCCGGCCTTGGTCAGCGCATTAAGCGATGCCGCATATGCACCTGGCTCAACCGTGTCACCGCCTTCATCTGTGGCCCCGAAAAGGGACGCATAACCGGCAATGGTGTTGTCCGACTTCACGCCAATATCACTGCCAAACTGGCGGTATTTCGTTTCAAGCCCAAGGCCATCGAGTGTCTGTGTCATATCCAGCCTCAAATCTGATTGTTTTGCATCAAAGTGTACGCGCCTTGCAGGATCACCGCGCCGGCAACGCCGTAGACCGCAAGCCAAAGTCGCTTTTCCAGCCGCTCCAGCACGCGCTCAATAACCTCAAGACGCCGTTCCAGCGCTTTCCATCGCTCCTCAAAAACGGCCTGATGAGCATCAATGCGCGCACTTGCGGCATCAAATGGCTCATATAAAAAACGCGAACCGCCTACGCGCGTCGGGGCACCCTTCATTGCTCTTCGGCGAATTTAGGCAGGCCAAGCAGCGAGCGCTTTTCCGCGTCTGTTAGGAAATCAGCCCCCGCAACCCGCGACCACTGCGCCTCACGTTCCGCCGCGAGCGCAGGAATATTGTCCAGATCAGGTTTGAAAAAGGCCGCTTCACCAAATCCCTGCGGCAACCACCCGGACAATGCAGCAGACACCTTCTCGACCAACGGCAAAACCGTCAGGCGATAAAAGGCACGGTTGGCTTCAAGGTAATTGGAATAAGTCGCATCACCGGGCAGCCCCAGCAGCATCGGCGGCACGCCAAAGGCCAGCGCAATCTCGCGCGCCGCACTTTCCTTTGTCTTTTGGAACTCCATGTCAGACGGCGAGAAACCCATCGGCTTCCAATCCAATCCGCCCTCAAGCAACATAGGTCGCCCCGCATTGCGCGCGCCCTGATGATGGCTCTCCAGTTCATCCACCAACCGGTCATACTGATCCGAGGCCAGCGACCCACCGCCACCATCACCACCGCTATAGACAATCGCACCAGAGGGCCTTGCAGCATTGTCCAGCAGCGCCTTGGACCAGCGCGAAGCCGAGTTATGCACATCCAGCGCTTGCGCAGCTGCAAGCATCGGTGACAGCCCGTAATGGTCGTCCTGCGGATGAAAGCTCTTAACATGTAGGATCGGTGCAAATTCCTTGCTCATGTCAAAGCGATGCTTGCGCGCGCCCACGACATATTCATACGCAACCGGCCAGCCATCTGGCCCAGGAACCACACGCATCCGATCCGAACGCAACACAAACAATTCTTGCGGACGCCCTTTGACATCCTCGCCAGCCGCTTCCAAATAGCCATTGCCCGTCAACAAAAGCTGGCCAAAAAAGCTCTCCAACAGATCCGCCGCAGATTGTGCGCCATTGGGGCGGCTCAAAATGCTGATCAGCGGATGCTCCTCGTAGCGCCGATCACAATCTTGCACGATCATCGGCACGGCGGCGGCAGCTTCTGCGATCATCTTGACGCAGCGAAACCCAACCGGATTGGCCACAAAGC
>CAZQMR010000005.1:0-35640 GCA_964594465.1 uncultured Rhodobacterales bacterium | reverse complement strand
GGTTGAGGAGCTCAAGCGCCAATCGCGTGACGGGTTGAAAGCGCGCCTTGATGTCATTCCACATGCGGCAAGCCTTGAGGAATATGAAAAGCGGCTGGAATTTGAGCTTGATATCATTGAGGGCATGGGCTTTCCGGGCTATTTCCTGATCGTGGCGGACTTCATCAAATGGTCCAAGGATCAGAACATTCCGGTAGGGCCGGGGCGTGGCTCGGGCGCGGGCTCGCTCGTGGCCTATGCGCTTACGATCACCGATCTGGACCCGCTGCGCTATGGGTTGCTGTTTGAGCGGTTTTTGAACCCTGAGCGGGTGTCCATGCCCGATTTCGACATCGATTTTTGCATGGATCGCCGTGAAGAGGTGATTGCTTATGTGCAGGAGAAATATGGCCGTGATCGGGTGGCGCAGATTATTACTTTTGGTGCGCTGCTCTCAAAGGCCGCTGTGCGCGATGTGGGCCGGGTTTTGCAAATGCCCTATGGGCAAGTTGATCGGCTTTCAAAGCTGATCCCTGTGGAGGGGGTGAAGCCGGTTTCGATTGCAAAGGCGCTGAAGGACGAGCCGCGACTGCGTGAGGAAGCCCGCGCCGAAGAGGTCGTGAACCGGATGCTGGATTACGCGGGCAAGGTTGAGGGGCTGCTCAGGAATGCCTCGACCCATGCAGCCGGTGTGGTGATCGGGGATCGCCCGTTAGTGGAACTGGTGCCGCTTTATCAGGATCCGCGCTCTGACATGCCTGCGACCCAGTTCAACATGAAATGGGTTGAGGCAGCGGGCCTTGTGAAGTTTGACTTTCTGGGCCTCAAAACGCTGACAGTGGTGCAGGGCGCGCTTGATCTGATGAAGCTGCGCGGTGTGGAGGTTGATATCGGGGCGATCCCGCTGGACGATCCGGCCTCTTATGAGGTTTATGCCAGTGCCAATACGGTTGCGGTGTTTCAGGTGGAGAGCTCGGGCATGCGCGATGCCCTGCGCCAGATGAAGCCGGATTGTATCGAAGATATCATCGCGCTTGTGGCCCTCTATCGCCCCGGCCCGATGGAAAATATCCCGACCTTTTGCCGCGTTAAAAACGGGCTGGAAGAGCGCGCGGGTATCCATCCGCTGATTGATGACATCTTGGACGAGACCCAAGGCATCATCGTTTATCAGGAACAGGTGATGGAGATCGCGCGGAAGATGGCGGGCTACTCGCTTGGTGGCGCGGATATGTTGCGCCGTGCGATGGGTAAGAAAATTCAGGAAGCGATGGATGCGGAGCGCCCCAAGTTTTTGGAAGGTGCTGCGGGTAATGGAGTAGATGAAGAAAAGGCGCTAGAAGTTTGGAATCTATTGGATAAGTTTGCCAATTACGGGTTCAATAAATCTCATGCGGCGGCCTATGCTGTGGTGAGCTACCAGACAGCGTGGCTCAAAGCGAACCATCCGGTTGAGTTCATGGCGGCGGTGATGAACTGTGATTTGCATCTGACGGATAAGCTGAATGTCTATGCGCAAGAGGTGCAACGGCTTGAGATCGACCTGATCCCGCCTTGTGTGAACCGGTCACAAGCGCATTTCACGGTTGTCGATGGCAAGATCCCTTACGCGCTGGGCGCGCTCAAAAACGTGGGCGCTGAGGCTATGAAGCTGATCACGAGCGCGCGGGAGGCGGATGGCGATTTCGTTGATTTGTTTGATTTTGCGCGTCGCGTTGATCTGCGCAAAATCGGCAAGCGCCCGATGGAGATGCTCGCGCGCTCTGGTGCCTTTGATCAGTTGGATGGGAACCGGCACAAAGTGCTGCGTTCGGTTGATGCGCTGACCGGGTATTCTGCGGCGGCGCATGACGATCGCAACTCGGCGCAGGCTGGGCTGTTTGGCGACAGCAACGACACGCTCCCGCCGCCGCGCTTGCCGATGCCGGAGGATTGGTTGCCAACGGATCGCCTCGGCCAAGAGCATCAAGCGGTTGGCTTTTACCTCTCTGGGCATCCGCTTGATGATTATGCCGGGCCGCTCAAGCGCAAGCGGGTCATGACGCTGGCGGAACTTCACTCAAAGGCGCAAGGCGGGGCATTGGTGGCAAAGATCGCAGGCTCTGTTGCGGGTAAGCAAGAGCGTAAATCTGCGCGGGGCAACCGCTTTGCTTTTGTGCAGCTTTCTGATCCCACGGGGCTCTTTGAGGTGACGGTTTTCTCGGACACGCTGGAGGCGCATCGCGACAAGTTAGAGCCGGGCACGAATGTTGTGCTGGGAGTTGAGGCGAATGTGGAGGCGGATCAATTGAAACTGCTGGCGCGTTCGGTGCAACTTATTGATGAGGCGGTTGAGGATGCGGCGGCGATGGGGCTCAAGATTTTTGTGAACTCAACCGACGCGCTCGCATCGGTTTCAACGCGCCTTGTTGATGCTGCACAAACCGTCAAAACGCGCGGGCGAGGGCCGGTTAACCTGGTCCTGATGGACCCTAGTTTGCCGGGCGAGGTCGAAATCGGGCTGCGCGATGCCTACCCGCTGAACGCACAGGTGAAAGGCGCTATCAAACATGTTGCCGGAGTCGTACATGTTGAGGATTTTTAACAACCAATATTCATCAAGTTCACCTGTAAAGCTTGACCATTGATTAGCCTTGCGAGAGAAAGACGAAAGGGTTTTTGTGGGGAAGTTATGACGAACCGGTCTCTATTTACTATATTCTACGCAGGCGCGTTGGGCGCCCTCACTGCCTGTGGTGGCTCAGCCGATATCGTGCAATTTGGCATTGAGCGTGGCAGGCCAGTAACCTTGGATACCGCCACTGTAAGTCAGAAAACTGACGAGCAAACAGTCACGCAAACGTCTCCGGAATTCTGGCAAAAGGCGCTGGATGCGGATGAAAACACGTTTTATGTGCGCTATGCTCGCAACTACCAAGAAGGCACTGTGGGCCGAAAAAACCATCGGGTAACCCTGACGGACCGGGACTACCGCGGTACCACTGGTCGCTTTGGGACCCGCAGTTTCACCGATACGGGGCCGGACGGTCCCCTTGAAGGCAGCACCTCGTCACGGACGATTACGGTTTTTGATGTGAGCACAGATGACATCACCCATGGCGTCATGTTCACACAAGACCTAAGCGCACGCGGCACATTTCTTGACGCTCATTCCTATGCGGGCGGTCAAGCTGCAACGAATGTGCCTGTTGATACCAGTGACGTAAACTATACTGGCGTTTTCCTTGGGCATATCGCTGAAGCGCAAACGGCTCCAACCACCAGTATAATCGAGCTTGATGCTAACCTCTCAATTAATTTTGGTGCCAACAGCTTTTCGGGTGAACTTGGCACAGGTGGGGCATCGGATATCACGTTGTCTGGCACAGCGAATGGCGCGGCACTAACCGGGTCTGCTACGATTGCAAGCAGCGCGCTTGGCATGGCCAATGGCCGCACTGGCACACTGAATGGTCGTGTTTTTGGGGACGCGGGCGCAGCTGCGGCTGGGTCACTTAAGATTACTGACGACACCGGCACAAACTTCAAAGTTCTTGTCGGCTCTTTCGGCGTTCAGCAGTAACTGCCCCTTAATAATGCGGCGGCTTCTGGTCGCCGATTTGCACTGATCCGGATTGGCTGACCTCTGCCTCAGCCAGCCGTGTGGCGAGCGACCGCACGCGCAATTCCAGCAAATCAATGGCTTTGGCTTGATCGCGCACGACCCCGTCCAGTTCTTCGATCTGGCGGGCTTGATGGGCTGCTTGAATTTCAAGCTCGGTGAGGCGGCTGTCTGACATGCCCCCCCATAGAGCAAATGCGCCGCGATGTGCAAGCAAGGGGCGCCACGAACTTGCCCCTCGCGCCCCCTTGCTCTAGGAGAGGCGCGACTGCTGCCCTCAAGAGCGAGATACCCTCATGGCCAAGGACAAAGCTGGCAAAGTAAGGCGCCCCCGCGCCCAGACCCCTCGCGGTTTTCGCGACTATTTCGGCGCGGATGTTGCCGAGCGCAATGCGATGTTGCACGCGATTGGGGAGGTCTATCATCGCTATGGCTTTGATCCGCTGGAAACCAGCGCCGTGGAAACGGTTGAGGCGCTTGGCAAGTTTCTTCCCGATGTGGATCGGCCCAACGAGGGCGTGTTTGCATGGGAAGATGACGACGAGGGCTGGATGGCCCTGCGCTATGATTTGACCGCGCCGCTCGCGCGCGTTTTCGCTCAGCACCGCAATGATCTGCCCACGCCTTATCGGCGCTACGCGATGGGCCCGGTTTGGCGCAATGAAAAGCCGGGGCCGGGGCGGTTTCGTCAGTTTTATCAATGCGATGCGGATACGGTTGGCTCTGGTTCCGTGGCCGCAGATGCGGAGATGTGCGCGATGCTGTGTGACACGCTTGAAACCGTTGGGATCAAGCGGGGCGATTACATCGTGCGGGTCAATAATCGCAAAGTGCTGAACGGCGTGATGGAGGTTGTGGGCCTTCTGGACCCGGCAGATCCAGATGCAAAGGCGGATGAACGCGGCATTGTTTTGCGGGCCATCGACAAGCTTGATCGCCTCGGTGCGGCAGGTGTGCGCGCACTTTTGGGCGAAGGCCGCAAGGATGCCAGCGGCGATTATACCGACGGCGCTGGGCTGGACGCGGCGAAGGCTGACGTTGTGATGGGCTTTGTGGAAGCCAAGCGTGAAAGCTCTGATGCGACATGTGCGCGGTTGCGGGAATTGGTGACAGGGTCAGAAACTGGCCTCCAAGGCGTGGCCGAGTTGCAAGAGATTGGCGCATTGATGGATGCGCAGGGCTACGGCGCGGATCGTTTTGCGATTGACCCCTCCGTGGTGCGCGGCCTTGGCTATTATACGGGGCCGGTTTACGAGGCCGAACTGACCTTTGAGATCAAGGACGAAAAAGGCCGCCCGCGCCAGTTCGGCTCCGTGGCCGGTGGGGGGCGTTATGACGATCTGGTCAAGCGCTTTACGGGCCAAGAAGTGCCTGCGACGGGTGTTTCCATCGGTGTGGATCGGCTTTTGGCGGCCTTGCGTGCCACGCGCGAGACGGAAGAAAAACCAGCAGGCCCGGTTGTGATCACCGTGATGGATAAATCCCGGATGGCGGATTATCAGGCGATGGTGCGCGAGCTGCGTGAGGCTGGTATCCGCGCCGAAGTCTTCCTTGGCGGCGGAAATATGGGCAAGCAGCTCAAATATGCGGATCGGCGCGAAAGCCCGGTGGCGGTGATTGAGGGCGAGGATGAGCATAACAATGGCGTGGTCCAGCTCAAGGATCTCGCGCTTGGGGCACGGCTTGCGGCAGATATTGAGACCCATGAGGATTGGAAGGCGCAGCCGGCGCAGCTTGAAATCCCGCGTGATGATCTCGTTGCTGAGGTCAAGAAAATGATTGCACGGGCCGGATAAAACATGGGCTACGATCAAAGTTTGCTCAGGGCTGAAATTGCCCGGCTGACCGAGCTGTTTGTGGAGGCTGGCGGCCTGCCGTTGGCAATAGACGCGCTGCAACCTGCTGATGCGCTGCTCGACCTCTACGGCGAAGATATTCGTGGCCGCGCCTTTGTCACCAGCGATGGCCTTTCAGAGCTGATGCTGCGCCCGGATTTCACCGCGCCTGTTGTGGCCCGCCACATGGCAGAAGGTGCCGAGCCTGCGCGTTACACCTATGCAGGGCCGGTTTGGCGCAAGCTTGGCGCAGGCGGCAATCGCACGCGTGAATTTGAACAGGTTGGCTTTGAGCTGTTTGATCGCAGCGATGTGGCAGAGGCCGATGCCGAGGTCTTCGCGCTGATTTCAAAGGCAGTTGACGGCAATGGTCTCAGTGTTGCTACAGGCGATATGGGCATCATTATTGCCGCATTGAATGCGATTGATATCAGTGATGCGCGTCGTGCCGCGCTGCGGCGTCATCTTTGGCGCCCCAAACGGTTTCGCGCGCTTCTGACAGGCTTTTCCAAGCCCGGCATCATCAGCGAGAAACGTGCAACATTGCTGCAAGCTCACAAAGACAGCGGGCTCGACGACTTGTTAGCGGCACAAACTGAGCAGGGTGTGCGCGATGTCGACGAGATTAAGGCTCGAACGGCAGAGCTTGCAGAAGAGGCGAAGACCGAGCCAATGGCCCCTGAACAGGTTGCCCTCTTGGACGCCATATTTGCCCTGACCGGGACCGCCAGAAATGTGCTCGAACGTCTTGATTTGATCGGTCAAAGCCTCCCCAAGATGAAGGGCGCGATTGAGACACTTGAAAAGCGTTTAGACGCATTGGATCGACGTGGCATTGATACGGGCAAGCTTGGGTTTGAGGTCAGCTACGGGCGCACAACGCTTGAATATTATGATGGTTTCGTCTTTGGGTTCTTTGCACCAAACCGCCCGGACCTGCCTGTTGTGGCAAGTGGTGGGAGATACGATGCATTGACGCAGCAGTTGGGGCAGGGGCAAAGCATTCCAGCCGTTGGTGGCGTCGTACGCCCCCAATCTTTGCTGGCCTTGCGGGGAGAAGCTTCATGAGTGACGCCCTGAAACTCGCGATCCCAAGCAAGGGTCGTTTGCAATCCCAAACACAGGACTGGTTTGGCGCCCGTGGCATCAAGCTTGAGCGCACTGGAAGCGAGCGTGAGTATTCCGGTCGCGTGGCAGGTGTGGGCGGTGTTGAGCTTGTGCTCCTTTCGGCTGGCGAAATCCCGCGTGCCTTGGCAGAAGGCCGTGTGCATCTTGGCGTCACCGGGCTCGATTTGATCCAAGAACAATTTGGCGGAAGCGATAGCGAAATCACAGTTCTGCATGAGCTTGGATTTGGCTTTGCAGACCTGATCATAGCGGTGCCCAACATTTGGATTGATGTGGATACCATCGACGACCTTGATGCAGCGGCAGGGGCTTTTCGCGCGCGCCACGGATTTCGCCTGCGCATAGCGACCAAGTACCACGCGCTTGTTCGAAATTTTTTACAAAACCGTGGTGTCGCAGACTATCAGTTGATCGACAGCCAGGGCGCAACAGAGGGTACGGTGCGCAATCTAGCGGCAGAGGCGATTGCCGATATTACCACAACTGGTTCCACGCTAAGCGCCAATCATCTCAAGATCATTGATGACGGTCTGATCCTGAAAAGTCAGGCCGTCTTGGCTCAATCTGCAACCGCGCATTGGAGCAAGGCTGCCAGCACAGCACTTGCAGATCTGTCAGCTTATATCAGCGGTGACGCAAGCGCCCAGTGACACGTTTTTGGCGCCGATCGACATCAAAGCGTTGAGCAGGTCCACAACTGCATCCGGTGGTGCTGTGCCCAAATCAAGCGATATGGTCCAGGTTTTTGAGGATGGGGTTGGCCCGCTCAATCGATGAACCACGCCCCGTACGTGCTTCTTGGGAGGGATCTTGGGCGGAACACTGAATTCCAGATACCAATGTCGCAATGGTTTGAAATTGGGCCACTCACTTTCCATCTGAAACTGGATGTCCAAGGCATTCCAAGCAAATGGAGAAACCCAAATCTCCTTGCCTTCGCTTATCTCAAAATATCCCTGCACAAGCGTATCCGGGTGGCGCACTGTCAGGTTTTTTTCACGAACGACATCGCCGCGAACGAGGCCAAAATCGCAGCGCGCGGGTAGATTAAGAACCCCATCGCGTAAGATTTCAGAGCGATCGTTTCGCATTGTCGGTTCAAAAACCAATGTTTCATCCGCCTCGCGGGGCTGATCAAAAACCTGTTCAAATCGCCGACAGTGCCGGTCATGTGCCCTTAGCAGAAGTGTTAATAGCTCTTCCTTAGTATCTGTCATTTTCGAGACCGCGCAAGAACGCCAATATGGGCGAGCTCTTGCTCCAAAATTGGGGGGAGGGGAGTATTCGGTTCAAGTTCAGTATCTAGATCAGCAGGCGCATCAATGGCCTGCAAGTAGCGCCAGCCCTGAAACGCTTTGCGTTGTACGGGCAGGGTTCTAACAAGGTCTTCATCCAACAGGATTGCGCAACGTTTAATGTCGTCTTCGCCGATATGAGGCTCAAATCCAAGAATACGTTGGCGGGCCAAAACCATTCCCCGGATTACCCAGAAAACAGAGCCGCCATTCAAAACTTCGTCACCCCGGCGTGGCCACATGCGTGTTACATGACACAGATGTCCATTGTGACGTCGAGCGTAGTCCGTAGTCTGCCAAAGAGCCAAACTCTCGACACTTTCTGAGCCAACGCTCAACTTGATTAGATTGAGGCTCTGCGTCACACCTCTATCCCCTGATTGAAACCAGACAATCGAACATATTTAACGCGGATTTAAAATTGCGGGAATCCGCGTTCTTCGATATTCGCACAGGTTCGCGGATTTGGCAAATTCTTAAAAAAATGTTAACACTTTCAATAGGTAATCAGATGGCTCTGTGGGTCGATTTTTGCAAATTGCGAACGAAATGATCATGATAATTGCGTTGATGGCTAGGTGTTGCCGCAGGAATTCCATGCATTTGTCTTTAGAATATTGCGCAAACGCTTAGCTCACGTGCAAATTCGGATTTTTTTGAATTATTGACGCAATCCGCGGATCGCGTTACGTGTCACACCTTCCAGATCAACATTCAGAGGCAGTGATGGCAGAGTTCGCGGCGCCGATTTCAGAGCAAATCTGGGATATGAAATACCGTTTCAAATCACCAGACGGCACGCCAGTTGACAAAACACTGGAGGACAGTTGGTCCAGAATTGCCAAAGCATTGGCGGCGGTCGAAAGCGATCCATCAAACTGGGAGCCGCAATTTTATACGGCTCTAGACGATTTTCGCTATCTGCCAGCGGGGCGAATTCTGGCTGGTGCTGGGACTGAACGTGCGGTGACTTTGTTCAACTGTTTTGTCATGGGAACCGTGCCTGACAGCATGGGCGGTATCTTTGATATGCTCAAGGAAGCCGCGCTCACCATGCAGCAGGGCGGCGGTATCGGCTATGATTTCTCCACGATCCGCCCCAAAGGTGCGGCCGTTCACGGCGTTGGCGCGGATGCCTCAGGCCCGCTCAGCTTCATGGATGTGTGGGATGCCATGTGCCGCACGATCATGTCTGCAGGTGCGCGCCGGGGTGCGATGATGGCGACCTTGCGCTGTGATCATCCTGACATTGAGGATTTCATTTCCGCTAAGCAGGACGCCGCGCGGCTGCGCATGTTCAACCTGTCTGTTCTTGTGACCGACTCGTTCATGGATGCGGTCAAGGCCGATGGGCCTTGGGATTTGAAATTTGACGGTCAAACCTACCGCACCGTTCAAGCTCGCGCCTTGTGGGACACGATCATGCAGGCGACCTATGACTATGCGGAGCCGGGCGTGATTTTCATCGACCGGATCAATGCGAAAAACAACCTGAATTATTGCGAGACCATTGCCGCGACCAACCCGTGCGGCGAGCAACCTCTGCCGCCTTATGGGGCCTGTTTGCTCGGCTCAGTCAATCTGGCCCGGCTGGTGGCAGCACCATTCAGCAAGGACGCAGAGCTAGACGCGGTGGAGTTAGCAAAGCTGGTGCGGGTGTCCGTTCGCATGATGGACAATGTGGTGGACGCCTCCCGCTTTCCGCTGGAGCAGCAGGCGGCAGAGGCGCAGGCCAAACGCCGCATTGGGCTGGGCGTTACTGGCCTCGCCGATGCGCTGATCATGACCGGATTGCGCTATGGTTCTGATGAGGCGGCGGCCAAAACTGAGGAGTGGCTGCGTTTGATTTCCGAGGAGGCTTACCTTGCCTCCGCAGATTTGGCTGCTGAAAAGGGCGCCTTTCCGCTGTTTGACAAGGCGGAATTCCTGAAGTCTGACATCATGCAGCGGATGAGCTCGCGTGTGCGCAAAGCGGTCGAAAAACATGGCATCCGCAACGCTTTGCTGACCTCCATCGCGCCCACCGGCACGATTTCGCTCTTTGCGGGCAATGTCTCAAGCGGGATCGAGCCGGTGTTTGCCTATTCCTACACCCGCAAAGTGCTGCAAAAGGATGGCACGCGGACCGAAGAAGAAGTGGTCGACTATGCAGTGCAGATGTGGCGCGAGATGAAGGGCGACACGCCTCTGCCGGATCACTTTGTCGATGCACAAACGCTAGCGCCGCTGGCTCATGTGAAGATGCAGGCGGCTGCGCAAAAATGGGTCGACAGTTCGATCTCCAAAACTATCAACTGCCCGGAAGACATCAGTTTTGAGGCCTTCAAGTCGGTCTATATGGAAGCCTGGGATCAAGGCTGCAAAGGCTGCACGACCTATCGCCCCAATGCGGTGACAGGCTCGGTGTTGAGCGTCGCAAGTGATGCGAGCGAAGAAGAACCGCGCCCAAGTGACGGCGAGGTCATCTATATGTCTGAGCCGCTGGACCGCCCCGAAGCGCTCGAAGGCCAAACTTACAAGCTCAAATGGCCCGAGAGCGAGCATGCGATCTATATCACGATCAACGACGTGATAATCGCAGGCAATCGCCGCCCCTTTGAGGTGTTTATCAACTCAAAGAACATGGAGCATTTCGCCTGGACCGTTGGCCTTACGCGCATGATTTCGGCCGTGTTCCGGCGCGGCGGCGATGTGTCCTTCGTGGTCGAAGAGCTGAAAGCCGTGTTCGATCCGCGTGGCGGGGCATGGGTGCAGGGCAAATACGTCCCAAGCATTCTGGCGGCAATTGGCAGCGTGTTAGAACGCCACATGATCGACACCGGCTTTTTGGCGGGCGAAGGCATGGCCCTGAAAAGCGACCCTGAAGCGGAAGTGGTGAGCATGGGGGAACGCCCACGCGGACCGGCATGCCCCAATTGCGGTCAGTATGATCTGCGCATGATCGAAGGATGCATGACCTGCGGCTCTTGTGGTCATTCCAAATGCGCTTGAACCCGCCAAATCCTGCACAAATAGGCCGCACCGTCTGACAGGTGGAATTATCCGCTCAAGCTGTCTATCATCCACAGAACGGGAGTTTGAGGGTCGGATCCGCATTTGTTTTGTGCTGCTTACGCAGTTTTCAAAACCGGCGGGACGGTTCGATATGGGGTGAAACGTGGACGTCAAAGAGCCAGAGCAGATTGATGCAGAAAATGCGCCAACGCTTGAGGAATGGCGGGCAAATCTGGCCCAACAAGGCCAGCGCGATGGCTTTTTTGAAGAGCTTGGCCCAGATCATGACGCTTATTTCACCCGTGGTGATGGCACGCTTTTGGTGACATTTGAAAACCTAGACCATATCTTTGAGCTACACGCAGATCGCAGACCTTGGGGGCAAGGCTATGCTGTTGCACGAGGCTGGTCCAATTTGGGTCTCATGGCACGGGATTGGACATGGTATCGCGATGAGCATGTCCATGATTTCTTTGAAAGATTGCGCGATGACGGCTTTTTCAATGGCTTCGAAAAGGTGGTGTTTTACGGCGCTTCCATGGGGGCCTATGCCGCCTGCGCTTTTGCGGCTGCGGTGCCGGGTTCAACTGTAATTGCAATCTCACCTCAGGCGACGCTTGATCGTGAAATAGCGCCTTGGGAAACCCGCTATCACAAAGTCTGGCGTCGCAATTTCAACAGCCGCTTTGGGTATGCGCCCGATATGGTGATGGATGCGGGACAGGTTTATCTGTTCTATGACCCAACCTCTACCCTGGATGCGATGCATGCCAGCTTGTTTCGCGGACCAAACATCACCAAATTTCGCTGCCGATTTATGGGCCACCGCATTGCCTCGCTCTGGGCCAATATGGGCGTGCTAAAGGACGTGGCCGATGCTTGCGTGAACGGTGATCTGAAGCAGGCACGGTTCAGTCAATTGATGCGCGCGCGCCGGGGCTGTGGACGTTATGAGCGGGAGTTTCTCGCGCGGTTGCAAGGCAAGAAAAAGCACAGCCTGGTCGTGCGGTTTTGCCGTCAGATCGTCAGTCAGCGCCGAGCTCCAAAATTTCGTCAGGGCTTGCGTGCAGCATTGAAAGCGATTGAAGCCAGCAAAGCGCCCTAAGCTGATGAGATGAAATGCGTCACGCCTCCGCTTGCTGGATCGAAAAAAATGTGGTGTCTAGGTCTTGAGCCGCACATCGCGCCATGCGCTTAAGGGAGCCGCCATGAACCTGCATCTTGATGCCGTCAACGAGCTGAAAAACTCTGTTGCTGTGCCGTTTGAGGCGGCCAGCGCGATGCCCAAATCGGTCTACACTGATGAGGCGTTTCTGGAGCGTGAACTAAGCGATGTCTTCCGTAAGGACTGGTTTTGTGCGGGGCGGGCGGATGCGTTGCCAAATCCCGGTGACTATACGACGCTTGAGTTGGCGGGCGAACCTATTCTGGTTATTCGTGGTCAGGACGGTCAGTTGCGCGCGCAATCCAATGTCTGCTTGCATCGGATGTCAACGCTCTTGACCGGGCGCGGCAATGCCCGCTCAATCGTCTGCCCTTATCACGCTTGGACCTACAATTTGGATGGCACTCTGCGCGGTGCACCTGCAATGGAGCAGAACGAAGCGTTTTGTAAGGACAATCTGCGCCTTCCCCAAATCCGATGCGCTGAGTGGCTCGGTTGGATCATGGTCACGCTCAACCCTGAGGCGCCTCCCGTTCAAGACGCGCTGAGCGAGGTCGAGGGATTAATCGCTGATTATCAGATGGAAACCTACAAAGAGACCTTCTTTGAAACCCATGTTTGGGACACCAATTGGAAGGTTCTGGCCGAGAATTTCATGGAGAGTTACCATCTGCCGGTTTGCCATGCAGGCACGGTTGGTGGGCTGTCCAAGCTTGAGGAAATGATCTGCCCGCCGGGATTGGCCGCGTTCAACTATCACACGATCCTCAAGGACGACACGCTCAAGATCGCGCTGGCTCATCCAGAGAATACGCGGATGCAAGGGGATCGTCGCCGCATGACGTATCTTTTGGCGATTTACCCCAGCCTGATGATCACGCTGACGCCGGGTTACTTCTGGTATCTTTCACTCCATCCCGAAGGGGTCGGCAAAGTGCGGATCATGTTTGGCGGCGGCATGTCGCCGGAATTTGTGAATGACCAGGCGGCGCAAGAGAGCTTCACCCAGCTCAAATCCCTGCTTGATGACGTGAATGCAGAGGATCGCGGCTGCACCGAAAAGGTCTATCGCGGCATCTGTTCCGACTTTGCCAGCCCCGGCCCGCTCAGCCATCTTGAGCGCCCCAACTATGATTTTGCCACCTATCTCGCGAGCCGCATCACATGACCACCCATACCCGCATTCGCCCGTTTAACACTAAGAAAACCTATCCAGAACAGACGCTTAACAATGATCTGGCGCAGGCCGTCGTGGCAGAGGGTAAGATGGTGTTTTTGCGCGGTCAGATCGGGCAAAATCTAGATACGTCGGAAAATGTCGGCAATGGCGACCCGGCTGAGCAGGCCCACCAAGCGATGCGCAATATTGCGATGCTGTTGGAGGAGGCAGGCTCTGAGCTGTCCCATATCTGCCGCCTTGTGGTGTATCTCACGGATATTCGCCACCGCGAGCAGGTGTATCAAGCCATGGGCGAGCATTTGCCGGGGGTGCATTATGTCTCCACCGGGATTGTCGTGAGCGCGCTGGCGCGGCCCGAATGGGTGGTTGAAATTGAAGCCACAGCGGTGATCCCGTCATGACATTCTCGCTTGTTGCCCGCTGTGCAGAAACCGGAATGTTTGGTGTTGCTGTGTCCTCCTCCTCGCCTGCGGTTGCGGCGCGTTGTGGCTTTGCTATGGCTGGGGTGGGCGCGATTGCCTCGCAAAATGTGACTGATCCGTCGCTTGGAACGCGCGGGTTGGAGCTGATGAGCAAGGGTGCCACAGCCCCGCAAGCCGTTGAAATATTGCGCGAAACCGGCGCCTTCATTGAGTATCGCCAAGTTTTGGCCGTGGATAGCACGGGCCAAACTGCGATTCAATCTGGCCCCAACACCCTTGGTACATTTGCCGAGGCGCAAGCTCAGAACGTCGCCTCAGGGGGCAATCTGCTTGCGGATCAGGGAGTTCCGCAGGCCATTGTGGACGGTTTTCTAGCGTCTGAGGGCCATATCGGCGACCGCCTGATTGCGGCCATGCGCGCGGCTTTGGCGGCTGGTGGCGAAGAAGGCCCGGTGCATTCGGCTGGTCTGAAGATCGTCGATCAGGTCAGTTGGCCGGTGGCTGATCTGCGCTGTGATTGGTCAGAAGACTGCCCGATTGAGGAAATCGCCAAGCTTTGGGACATCTACAAGCCGCAGCTCAACGATTACGTCACCCGCGCGCTCGATCCTCGTGCGGCGCCGTCTTATGGTGTTCCGGGCGACGACTGAGCTAGCCGGATGTCTTTGGCAGCCCCAGCTCCGCTCTGATCTCAGCACTATGTTCACCCAGCTTTGGCGGCGGCGTATCAAGGCTAAGCTCTGCGTGCGAGAACTGGTAGGGCGGGCGCACGCCGGGAATGCCGCCGGGGGAAATCTGCATCCCACGCGCTTGAACCTGAGGGTCGGCAAACACATCATCCATATTGTTGATCGGCCCACAGCCAACGCTCGCCTTATCCAAAGCCGCCAAAATATCCACCTTTGACCATTTCATTAGGGCGGTCTGCAGTCTTTCGGCCATCTCTAAACGGTTCTGAATACGCGCTGCATTGGTCTCAAATTTCGGGGCTGGTCCCATATCGGACAGGCCCAAAACATCGCAAAGCCGCTGGAATTGCGCGTCATTGCCTGCGGTTATGATCACATGACCGTCTGCCACCTCAAAGACCTGATAGGGCACGACGGACGGATGCCAATTGCCCGTGCGCCCCGGATTTTCACCGGTCATAAGGTAGCTTTGAGATTGATTGGCCGTGACGCAAGTTGCCGCGTCCAGCAGGGCCATATCGATGTGCTGACCCTTGCCGGTGGTGTCGCGTTGGCGTAGGGCGGCGAGGATGCCCACGACAGAATACAAGCCGGTGAATAAATCTGTGAAAGCCACGCCACAGCGCAGCGGCTCACCGCCCTCGGCTCCGGTGACGGACATGATCCCGCTCATGCCTTGGATGATGAAGTCATAGCCCGGACGGTGGGCATAAGGGCCGGTTTGGCCGAATCCGGTGATGGAGCAGTAGATCAAACGGGGGTGTTTTTTTGAAACGCTGGCGAAGTCCAGACCATGCTTGGCCAAACCACCTTGCTTGAAATTCTCAATAAAAACATCCGCTTCTGCCATCAATGCGTCCAGAACTTTGCGATCTTCTGGGTCCTTGAAGTCAAGTGTAATCGAGCGCTTTCCCCGGTTGGCTGCAAAGTAATAGCTGGCTGAAGTGTCCTCGTCGCGCGTCAGGAACGGCGGCCCCCATTTGCGCGTGTCATCGCCATCAGGGCTTTCAACCTTGATCACATCCGCGCCGAGGTCCGCCAAGGTTTGGCCCGCCCATGGCCCTGCTAAAATACGTGCCATTTCAAGGACTTTGACCCCTGCGAGCGGTTTTAGAGCGGGATCAGTCATGGTCGCACCTTTCGAGATTTCGAGGGTGTCATTTGGCGATGCTGGCTTCCAGAGGTCAAGGCGCGATCCGAAGATTTGGATAAAAGGATAACAAAAACATCCGCATCGAAGCGGCGCCAAGAAACGTTTCGTTCATAATTTTGACCCAATCCTTAGCGCAGGTGGTGCGAAGGCTTGGCGGGGCCTGCCTTTGCGGATTAATGGGTGCAGAACAATGGCAATATCCAAGCACGTAGCGCTTGATCGAAAAGAAACCATTTTGCGTGTTCTATTCGGCCTTGCAACGATTTTGATCGCATTCGTTCTGGTCAATTTTATGACCTCGCCAACCGATTTGGCCTCTGTTGGGTCGCTGATGTTTGAGTTCGAGGCAAAGAAGATCCTGATCGTATTGCTATATGGGATTTTCGCGCTTTGGGTCACGGCACATCTGGATGTGATTGGTGATCAGTTGCAAGGCGGAAGAAAAGGGCGGGTTGCTGCGCTGAAAATTGGGCTCATAGGGCGCGCATTTACCCATTGCGGTGCTTGGACCCGGTTCTTGCGTTGGCGGATTTGGCGCTCTTTGCAACTTCGCAGCAAGCCATCAAATATGCGCAGAATGCTAAGAGCCTCAAGAGCGGCGTATGTCTTTGGTTTGGTTGTCTCTTTTTTCCTGATCAACCTGATCTTCCCAAGGTTTGTGATGGGTGTAACCGGTTTTGATGAGGGTTTTGTTCGGTTGATTTTTGGAGTGTTGATCGGCGGAACCCTGATGATTTCAAACCAGAATGACTTGCGACGACTGCGCATCAAATGCATGGCCCTTGGGGTCGTTATGCTTGGCAATCTCGTGGCTGCATTTGCCTTTTATGTGCTGATCAGTGAGCGGGTCGACATCTCGTTTGGCGCACTTTGCGTTGCAATGATCATGGCGCAAGGCGTTGCTTGGGCGATGCGAGTCCCCTTTATGCTTGGGGTTTTGGAGGTCGCGTTGCTCAGTGTTTGTGCTCCGGAAGATAGAGGCGAATTGCTGGCGGCGTGCGGATTGTTCCATATTTTCTTCCAAAGTCCGGGCTTGATAACAGCGTTCTGGATTTCGTTCTCGCTGAAGTCTAACCCGCGTGCGTCTGCTTCTGGGGTAGGTTTGGAAGCTTGAATTTGACGCGCACAGATCCAGCACGCATATGCTGTGTGCAGTGCACCGCATGCCGGGAATTCGCGGCCTGCTGCCCGAATTTTGGGCCATTCGTTAAGTGAAGGTAAATGCTTCTGAATTTCGCGCGCAACCTCGACGCTGTCGTTTTATTGGCATGATTGGCGACCAGCCAATCTCCTTTTGACAGAACCGAACACCCGGTCCATTCCATGCCGCGACGCGCCCCCGCCCCGCAGGGCCTGAGCCGATAGGCGATTTCACAACCGGTCGAGCAGGGAGTACCAGAGCATGGCGAGCACAAGCAGTGGATGTCGCAAACCTGCGCCGCCGGGGAATTTCGCAATGGGGAGCGAGGCCATCAGGTCAAAGCGTTCCGCAGTCGTGGAAATAGCTTCCGCCATGAGCTTGCCGCTTAAGGTTGCCAGCGCTACACCATGGCCGGAATAGCCGGATGCGCTTAGGATGTTTGGCTCGATCCTCGCAAGATGTGGCATACGGTTGAGAGTGATCGCGAGCGTGCCGCCCCAGCCATAGTCGATCTTGGTTTGGGCCAGTTGCGGGTAGATTTGCAGCATGCGTTTGCGCACGAAACCTTTGATATCGCTCGGGAAACGGTAGCCGTAACTTTCGCCGCCCCCAAAGAGCATACGCCGATCTGCAGACAATCGATAGTAGTTCACAACGAAGCGGCTATCGGCAACCGCGACATCATCGCGGATCAGTTCGCTGGCCTGCGCCTCGCTCAAAGGCTCGGTGGCGAGGATGAAATTGTTGATGGGCATGACTTTTGAGGCCACGTTTGGCATCAAGTCACCGAGGTAACCGTTGCCGGCCATCAGCGCGAAATCTGCGGTAACTGTGCCGCGATCCGTACTGAGGCGAACCTCGCGGCCGGGCTCAATTTTGGTGACGCGGGTTTGTGATGTCAGATGCACACCGGCGGCACGGGCCGCGTGCGCGAGGCCAAGCGCAAAATTCAGCGGATGGATATGGGCCGCTCCCATATCGATCGAACCGGAATGATAGGCCTTGGTGCCCAGATGCTCTTGGATTTCGCCCCGCGTGAGCGGTTTGAGCTGCGTGTAGCCGTAGACGCTGCGCATATGCTCCACATGTTCCATCGTCTCGCGGGTGTAGCGGGCTTTGTGATCGGCGTGGATGATGCCGGGTTTTAGATCGCAGTTGATTTTGTGTTTGTAGGCTAGCAGGCGCACAAGATCCTTGGCGCTTTCCGTCAATTCCCACAACTCGCGTGCGGTGTTGAGACCGTATTTTTGCTCCAGCTCCGGTTGTTCTAAGCGCTGGCCTGACCCGACTTGCCCGCCATTGCGCCCCGAGGCACCCCAACCGGCGCGATGGGCTTCCAGAACTACGACCTTGTGGCCCGCCTCGGCCAAATGGAGGGCTGCAGACAGCCCGGTGAACCCCGCGCCAACGATGGCAACATCCGCGCGCATATCTCCCTCAAGAGGTGGGTCGCGTGTATCGTCATCTGCGGTGGCGGCGTAATAGCTGTCAGGGAATTCGCCGAGCGTGTCATTGGCGTCGAGCAGGTTCATCTAGACGCTCAGCATCAGGTGCTCGCGCTCCCATGGCGAGATGACTTGCAGGAACTCAGCCGCCTCGTCGCGTTTGATCATGGCATAAAGGCTGGAAAAATCCGGGTGAAGGGTTTTTTGCAGAACCTCATCGCCCTCAAACAGCTCCAGCGCTTCGAGCACAGATCGGGGCAGAGCATGGGGGCGCTCGTAGCTGTCCGTGAAAAGCGGCTCGCGTGGGGTGTGCTTGCCCACAAGGCCGAGATAGCCCGAGGCAAGGCAGGCGGCCATGGCAAGATAGGGATTGGTGTCCATGCCCGCGACGCGGGTTTCCACGCGCCGTGCTTTGGGGCCGGAGGTGGGGATGCGGATGCCGGTGGTGCGGTTGTCCTCGGCCCAGGCGAGATTGGTCGGCGCGGCCCCGTCGGGGATCAGGCGGCGGTAGGAATTGACGTATGGGGCAAGCAGCACGACGGCATTTTCGAGGTGCTTTTGCTGGCCGCCGATATAGTGCTCAAAGGCGGCTGTTGGCTTGCCGTTTTTGCGCGAAAAGATGTTTTCGCCAGTTTTGGCGTCCAGAATGGATTGGTGGATGTGCATGGCTGAGCCGGGCTGATCGCCCATGGGTTTGGCCATGAAGGTCGCATAGGCGTTGTTTCTGAGCGCGGCTTCGCGGATCGTGCGTTTCATCATGAACACGGAATCTGCCAGCTCCAGAGGGTCGCCGTGGAGCATGTTGATCTCAAGCTGGCCCGCGCCGCCTTCTTGCATCACGCTCTCGATCTCAAGCCCTTGGGCTTCGGCGAATTCGTAGATGTCGTCGATGATCGATGCGAATTCGTCCACACCTGCGATGGAATAGGCTTGGCGTCCGGTGGAGCGGCGGCCGGAGCGGCCGATGGGGGGCGCGATTTCCTCAACGGGGTTGTGGTTGGGTTTTGTGAGGTAGAATTCCATTTCGGGGGCTACGACGGGTTTGAGGCCGCGCTTTTCATAGAGCGCCAACACGCGCTTGAGCACATTGCGCGGAGCGTAGGGGATTGGCTTGCCGTCGCGGTCAAACATGTCGCAGATGACTTGCATGGTCACGTCATCGGCCCAAGGCACGGCGCGCGCGGTCGACATGTCTGGCGTGAGGGTCATGTCGACCTCTTTCCACGCGCCTTCGATTTCTTCGCCAACTTCTGCGTAGCTGCCGGACACAGTTTGGAAAAACACCGAGGTCGGCAGGAACATTTGCTCCATGTCCCAGAACTTGCGCGGCGGCATGGCTTTGCCCCGCGAGATGCCGACAATGTCCGAGATCACGCATTCCACTTCCTCAAGGCGTTTGCCTTTCAGCCAGGTTTGCAGGTGCTCGGGCAGGTCGGATTGGGTGCGCAGGGGCATATAGGCTCGTATGGGTTATTTCAGATGATTGCAGGAGTAGCGGATAAAGCGGCTCTTGCCTAGCCGGGGGCGGCGGGTCAAAAAGGGTGGGCAAATAGGAGGCGATATGGACAAGATCGGGGATCAGGCATTTCGGGCGACGGCCAATGATGAGGCGTGGATCGAGATGACCTATGGCGGCGCGCTGAGCTATCTGCGGCGGCGCTATAGTCGTGATTTTGCGGGCGTTGATGTTGTGGTCTCTGGTGTGCCCTATGACAGTGCGGTGACCTATCGCCCCGGTGCGCGGCTCGGCCCACGTGCGGTGCGCGAGGCGTCGGTCCAGCTCGCGGAGCTTTCGAGCTTCCCTTATGGGTTCAATCCGCTGACGGAGCTTTCGATTGTCGATGCCGGGGACTGTCGGATTGATCCGCATTATCCAGATCAGGTGGCGGGGGCGATTGAGGCGCATGCGGCGGGGATCATTGCGAGTGGGGCGCGGGCTTTGACCTTTGGCGGGGATCACTTTGTGGCCTATCCGCTATTGAAGGCCCATGCCGCGAAACATGGCCCCATTGCGCTGATCCAGTTCGATGCCCATTGCGACACGTGGGAAGATGATGGCGCTCGGATGGATCATGGCACGATGTTTGCGCGGGCGGTGGCTGAGGGTGTTGTTGATGCGTCGCGCTCGGTTCAGGTGGGTTTGCGGACGTATAATGACAGCGATTATGGCTTTGAGATTTTGAGCGCGCCTTGGGTACATTGCAATGGAATTGATGCGACGATTGACGCGGTTCGTGCGCGGGTTGGAGCAGCACCAGTTTATGTGAGCTTTGATGTGGACGGGATGGACCCGGCTTTTGCGCCGGGCACTGGTACGCCGGTTGTGGGCGGATTGGCGAGCTGGCAGGCGCTGGAATTTATTCGTGGTCTCAAGGGCTTGCGGCTTGTTGGTATGGATGTGGTTGAAGTTTCCCCTCCTTACGATCATGCAGAGATTACGGCGCTGGCCGCCGCGACTGTCGGCTATGAGTGGCTGTGCCTGTTGGCGCTGGAAAAGGGTGCGACACCGCAGCCTGTTGGGCGGCTCTGAGTGGAAACGCTGGGCGCGATGTGGGGGCTGATTGCGGGAGGTGATCCTGAGCTGATCGGGATTGTTCTGCTGTCGCTTCAGGTCTCGCTCAGTGCTTGCGCGATTGCGGGGCTGGTGGGGATCCCGCTGGGCGCGGCTATGGCGGTGTGGAGTTTTCCGGGGCGGGGTGTTTTGGTCGTGACATCGACCTCACTTATGGCGTTGCCGCCTGTGGTGGTTGGGCTGTTTGTCTATTTGATGCTGAGCCGGGCGGGGCCGCTGGGCGATCTGGGGCTGCTGTTTACGCCAGGTGCGATGATCATTGCGCAGGCGATCCTGATCTTGCCGATTATTGTGGCGCTCACCCGCGAGGCCGTGCTGCCGCTAGAGCGCGAATATCGCGGCCTCATGAGTGCGCTGGATGCAGGGCCGTGGCGGCGGCTGATCACGCTTATTCAGGATGCGCGCTTTGCGGTGATGACGGCGCTCTTGGCGGGGTTTGGCCGGGCGATTGCGGAAGTGGGCGCGGTGCTGATTGTGGGGGGTAATATCAAGGGGGTGACGCGGGTGATGACGACGACGATTGCGCTTGAAACCTCCAAGGGCAATCTAGAGCTGGCGCTGGCTCTTGGGCTGATCCTGATTGCGATTGCCTTTGCGGTAAACGCGCTCATTCACGGGCTTGGCCGCATCGGGCGGCGCTATCAGGTTGTGCGCTGAGATGTTGGAGATGCGAGACGTGCGCCTGCATAGAGATGGGCGCGAGGTTTTGGCGCTGGATTTGGAGCTGGCGACGCCCGGGATCACGATGGTGATGGGGCCCAATGGGGCGGGCAAGAGCTTGCTGTTGCAGCTGGCCCATGGGCTGATCGCGCCGGATCAGGGCGCGGTGCGCTGGGGCGGTGAGCCGGTGAGCGCGACCAAGCGGCGGCGCGGTTTCGTGTTTCAAAAGACACCGGTTTTGCGCCGCTCGGTTGCGGATAATCTGCGCTTTCCGTTGCAGGTGGCGGGACTGACTGACGAGAGCAAGCTGCGTGAGGCGCTGGCGCTGGCACGGCTGGAAGATTTGGCGGATGCACCGGCGGCAGCACTTTCGGGCGGGGAGCAAGGGCGCATGGCGCTGGCGCGTGCGATGATGCTGGACCCGGAGGCGGTGCTGTTGGATGAACCGGCAGCAGCGCTTGATCCGAGTGCCACCAAAGCGCTAGAGGCGATGGTGCGGGAGGTTTCTCAGCGCGGCGTGAAGGTGTTGATGACGACACATGATCTGGGCCAAGCGCGGCGCTTGGCGGCGGATGTGCTGTTTTTGGATCAGGGCCACTTGATTGAGCAGGGAGAGGCCACAGATTTCTTTGAGACGCCGAAAAGCGCGCGCGCGTCTGGGTATCTGAGGGGCGAGCTTTGATCTGGCGGATTTTGCTTTTTGTTGTGCTGATGGGAAGCGGGGCGCATGCCGAGCGTTTGCGGCTGGTCTCGACCACGACCACGGAGAACTCCGGGCTGATGGATGCGCTTTTGCCTGCCTTTGAAGCGGAGAGCGGGATCAAGGTTGATCTGTTGGTGACGGGGACGGGGCAGGCGTTGCGCATTGGGGCGCAGGGCGATGCGGATTTGCTGCTGGTGCATGATCCAAAGGGCGAGGCGGAATTTGTGGCCGCAGGCTATGGCATGTCGCGGGTGCCGGTGATGTATAATCAGTTCCTGATTGTTGGGCCGCAGAATGATCCGGCGGGAATTGTAGGCGCCGCGACGCCGCAGGACGCGTTTGCGCGATTGGCCGCGGCGGGTGCGGTTTTTCTGTCGCGCGGTGATGACAGCGGCACCCATCGCCAAGAGCTGCGGCTTTGGGAGGATGCGCCGGAAGGGGCGTGGTATCGCGAGACCGGTTCTGGCATGGGGGCGACGCTGAACATCGCCTCGGCGCTGTCGGGCTATACGCTGGTCGATGTGGCGAGCTGGGCGGCTTTTGGCAATCGCGGTGCGCTTGTGGTTTTGTTCGAGGATGCAGAGGCGCTGCGCAATGTTTACAGCCTAGTTGAGCTGAATTCTGAGCGCCATGGGCATGTGAAGACAGAGCTGTCACAGCGCTTGAGCGCGTGGATACAATCGGATGCGGGGCGCGGGGCGATTGCAGGGTTCAAGATTGCTGCGCGGTCGGTTTTCTGCCCCTTGCCTGTGCGTGAGGCGGACATGTGTAGTGTCGCGCTGGAGTAATTGCTGCGGTGCGTAATTTCCAGCTCGTAACTTTATCCACCTGAAATAGAACAGTAAAAATGTTATCTTAGGCTTGCATCAGATGCATAGCGGGAATGCAATAATCCCTAGTTGTTGCATCTGCGAAAAAGCTTATCTCTCTGCCAACAGCGAAACACACGGTTTCAGACGAAGGACGAGAACATGGCTTATACAATTCAAGACGCAGTGACCCAAGACACCATCTTTCGCGGTGGACTTGCGGATCGTCTGGTGTGCCATGTGACGACGCTCAAGGATGTTATTGTGAGCGCCTATAATTATCGCAAGACTGTGCGGGAATTGTCCAAGCTGAGCGACGCGACGCTGGCAGATTTAGGCCTGAACCGCTCGATGATTGCGTCAACTGCTTACGAGGCGACTTACGCAGCAAAGTAAAGAATAGCCGGGCGCTGCTTCCTCCCGAGAGCGCCTGGTTCTAACCGGCGGTGTTGGATCCTCCCCCAACACCGCCGGCTAAAGACTAACCGAGTTTCTTCTCCTCCCAGGGTGAACCGGTTTCAAAACGGCGATGTTGGTCCTCCCCCAACATCGCCGTTTTACGTTTTGAGGGCAGGAATCAGTGGACCCTGAGCGGCGGCCTCGCTACACCACATCTATGGCTAGTGATACAGACGACCACGATATACCGACACCCGGCATTGTTAATGAGCCCTTGAGCCGCGCGCTTGGGGATCGTTATCTGACCTATGCGCTCTCGACTATTATGCACCGGGCTTTGCCGGATGCGCGCGATGGCCTAAAGCCGGTGCATCGCCGGATTTTATACGGTATGCGTGGGCTGAACCTGACGCCAACTGGCTCGTTCCGCAAATGTGCCAAGATCGTGGGCGAGGTGATGGGCAACTATCACCCCCATGGCGATCAGGCGATTTACGACGCGCTGGCGCGTCTGGCGCAGGATTTCAACCAGCGCTACACGCTGGTCGACGGGCAAGGCAATTTCGGCAATATCGACGGGGATAACCCGGCGGCGGCGCGCTACACAGAAGCGCGGATGACAGCTGCGGCGCAGGCGCTGCTTGAGGGCCTCAATGAGGATGCCGTTGATTTTAAAGACAATTACGATGGATCGGAGCGTGAGCCTGAGGTGCTGCCTGCGCGCTTTCCCAATTTGCTGGCCAATGGCTCAGCGGGGATTGCTGTGGGCATGGCCACGAATATTCCGCCCCATAATATGGGCGAGCTGATCAATGCGTGTTTGCATCTGATCAAAGCGCCCAATGCGCGCGACGAGACGCTGGTGGAGCATGTGCCGGGGCCGGATTTCCCGACGGGCGGCATTTTGGTGGAGCCGGCTGAGAGCATTTTGGAGGCTTATCGCACCGGGCGTGGTTCGTTTCGGTTGCGCTCGAAGTGGGAGGTTGAGGAACTGGGGCGGGGGCAGTGGCAGATTGTTGTCACGGAAATTCCGTTTCAGGTGCAAAAATCTAAGCTGATCGAGAAGATCGCGGAGCTGATCAACGCCAAGAAGATTCCGATTCTGGGTGACGTGAAGGATGAGAGCGCGGAAGATGTGCGTCTTGTGCTGGAGCCGAAATCCAAGAATGTGGATGCGGCGGTACTGATGGAGACGCTTTATCGGCAGTGTGAGCTGGAAACGCGGTTTTCGCTTAACATGAATGTGCTGATTGATGGGCGGGTTCCCAAAGTTTGCTCGCTCAAAGAGGTGCTGAAGGCGTTTGTGGATCATCGCCGGGATGTTCTGCAGCGACGGTCCTCGCATCGGTTGGAGAAGATTGCGCACAGGCTTGAGGTGTTGGAAGGCTATATCGTGGCCTTCCTCAATCTGGACCGGGTGATTGAGATTATCCGCAGTGAGGACGAGCCAAAGCCGGTGATGATGGCGGAGTTTTCGCTGAGCGATGTGCAGGCGGAAGCGATCCTGAACATGCGGTTGCGCTCGCTGCGCAAGCTGGAGGAGATGGAGCTGCGCACGGAGCGGGATGCGCTGATCGAGGAACAGGCGGGGCTGAACGCGCTGCTGGCCTCCGAAGATGCGCAATGGAGCCAGATTTCCGACGAGCTGCGCGCTTTGCGCAAGGAATTCTCCAACGATCCGCGCCGCACGTTGATTGAGGATGCGCCGGAGATCGAGGACGTGCCGCTGGAGGCGATGATCGAGCGCGAGCCGATCACGGTTGTCTGCTCGGCGATGGGCTGGATCCGGGCGATGAAGGGTCATATTGATCTGGCCCAAGAGCTGAAATTTAAGGACGGCGACGGGCCACGCTTTGTTTTCCACGCGGAAACCACCGACAAACTGCTGCTGCTGGGCTCAAACGGGCGGTTTTACACGCTGATGTGCAACATGCTGCCCGGTGGGCGGGGAATGGGCGAGCCGGTGCGGCTGATGGTTGATCTGCCAAATGAGGCGGACACGGTTGAGCTGATGCTGCACAAGCCGGGGCGCAAGCTGCTGGTGGCCTCAAGCGCTGGTGATGGTTTTGTGGTGAACGAGGACGAGGTTGTGGCGCAGACGCGCACGGGCAAGCAGGCGCTGAATGTGAAGCCGGGTGTTGCGGCGAAGGTGTGCCGGATCGTTGACGGGGATCATGTGGCTGTGGTGGGGGAGAACCGCAAGGTGCTGGTCTTCCCGCTGGATGAGCTGCCGGAGATGAGCCGGGGCAAGGGTGTCAGGCTGCAAAAATACAAGGATGGCGGCATGAGCGATGCGCGTACCTTCACGCTGGCGGACGGCCTGAGTTGGAAGGATCCGGCTGGGCGCACGCGCACTGAGGCGGATTTGGGCGAATGGGTTGGAAAACGCGCCTCTGCGGGGCGGATGGCGCCGCGTGGATTCCCACGGGATAATCTGTTCTCTGACTGAAATTCGTGCGGCTGTTCGCCATGATCTGGACGCAATTTGCACATATTCGATCCTCAAGTTGACACGCACGTCACGTAACCATTTCGCGACAGTTTTACAGCCAGATGTGGAAATGCTTGAAACATGCATCTCAGAAGTCCTATGACACGCGCGTTTGGTGCGATCCGGTCCAAAGCGATTGAGGTTGCCGCGCGTTTGCTCGGATAGACATTTATGAGTGACTTGAGCCAAAAAGATGATCGAATGAGCATCGACTATGTCGGAACGATGCGTGTGCTGTTTTGGCTGGTGGTGAAGACGACGTTTCTTACCGTTGTGACAATTGGAATTTACCGCTTTTGGATGAAAGCGCGGCTTCGGCGCTACTATTGGTCGGGCATTCGCCCGGATGATACGCCGCTGGAATATAGCGGTACCGGGCTTGAAAAGTTGCTCGGCTTTTTCATCGCTGTGGTGTTTTTGGCAGTTTACCTTGGGATTTTTCAGGTTTTGCTGTCCTTTATTGGGCTGGCCTATCTGTCGGGCAATCAGCAAACCGCCTCGATCTCGCTCTATCTTTCAACGCTGGCGGCGCTCCCGCTGGTGTTTTTCGCGCAGTACCGCGCACGGCGCTATATTTTGTCACGCACGCGCTGGCGTGGGGTGCGCTTTGGGATGGAAGCGGCGGGTGTGCGCTATGCGCTTTATGCCATTGGGCAAAGCTTGATCACGGTTCTAACGCTTGGGCTGCTCTACCCGCGTCAAAGTTTTAATCTTGAGAAATACCGCACGGACCGCACTTGGTTTGGCAGCCTCAATCTGCGCCAAGACGGGCACTGGAAGATGATCTTTCGCCCTTGGATCACAGTTTATGGGGCATTGGTGATGGGGCTTGGGCTGGCGTGGATGGGGTATCAGCATCAACAGATGATCTTTCTCATTCTGGGGATTCTGGTGTTTTACGTCGGCGGGGCTGCGGCTTATGTTTTTTATGCGGTGTCTGCTTTTGGCGTTATGGCGTCCCATAAGCTAGCGGGCGAGAATATTCGCTTTGCCTCCAAGGTCAGGGTCAGCTCGGTTTTGCGGATATATGCGCTTGGCGGGATTGCGATAACTTGTGCGATAGGTTGGCTTTTCATGATGCTGGCCTTAGCAATTGGGCAGGACATCACGTTGAACCTGAATGTGATGCAAGCGCTTTTGAACCCGGCCACAGCCATTACCTATCTGATTTTCTTGCTGGCCTTTGGTGCGTTGGTGCATGTTTTCATCACCCAGCCCATGCTCGCGCATTATATGACGACGCTGTCGCTTGATGGTATGGCGGAATTGGCGCGGGCTGAGCAACGCCCTGAGGACGAGAACATTGAGGCCGAAGGTTTGGCCGATGCATTGGATGTGGGGGCAGCGATTTAGCGCATGATTGGCACCCTATTTGATGGTGAAATTGCGCGGGGGCGTAAGGTTTCGATCCAACTGGATGAAGCAGGTGGTATGCTCTCCCTGTTCGAAGACGGTGTAGAGCTTGTCGGTTGGCCTTTAGATGAGGTCAGGCGCATCGGCGATCAAGCTGGGCGCGACAACGTCGTGCTGCGCCTTACCGGGCAAAGTGAGGCACGGCTTGTGGTCACTGATCCAGATTTGCTTGGCAGGCTGGTTAAGCTCTGCCCGGATCTGAGCAAACGGGAGCGCAAGCCGGGTCAGCTTGGGCGGGCGATGAAATGGGCGGGTGCGGCCGTTGTCGCCGTGGCGGTCATTGTGCTGGTGATCATTCCGGGCCTTGCGGATCGTCTGGCTGTTTTCATTCCGCCAGAGCGTGAGGAGGCACTGGGCCAGCACACGGTGAACAATCTGCGCTGGGGATTGGCGAAATCGGCGAACCGCGATGTGCGGTTTTGTGGCAATCCGCGCGGATTTGCGGCGCTGATCAAGCTGGCCAAACGCTTGGAAACTGATGATGAGCTGCCCTATCAGATCAAGTTGCAGGTGGTTGATCACCCGATGCCCAATGCCTTTGCGGTGCCCGGTGGGCATGTGGTGGTGTTTGACGGGCTGCTCAAAAGCGCGAAATCCCCGCAAGAGGTTGCCGCTGTCATCGCTCATGAGTTCGGACATGTGATTGCGCGCGACCCAACACGGCTGGCACTGCGCTCGGCCAGTTCTGCTGGTATCATCGGCTTGCTCATTGGTGATTTCACGGGCGGTGCAGCGGTTCTATTGCTGACTGAGCAAGTTGTTTCCGCGAGCTACACCCGCGCCGCAGAGGAAGAGGCGGATGCCTTTGCCCATGAGACTTTGCTGGCCGCGGGGATTTCGCTGGAGCCGATGGCTGAACTGTTTGACCGCATGGCGCTGGATGGACCGCGCCGGGACGGGCCAATTAAGTCACACCTGATGTCGCATCCTGACCTGAGCAAACGTGCGGCGGCGGCGAGGGCTGCAAATGCGCTGGAGGGGCAGCCGGGCGATGGGATTTTGACGGCTGAAGAATGGCAGGATTTGCGCCAGATTTGCGCAACGACGCTGGAAGAGCCGGTGCCTTAGGGCTCTGTTTGGCGCGATTGACCTCGGTGGGCGCATCTGTGCATTCTGCGGGTGTTTTGCACAATCTCTCAGGATCACATCATGTCAGCGATTGCCTTTGACAACAGCTATGCACGTTTGCCGGATCGGTTTTTTGCGCGGCTTGATCCAAGCCCGGTTGCGACGCCCAAGATGATCGCTTTCAATAACAAATTGGCGGCAGAGCTTGGGCTGAGTGCAGCGCTTTTGAGCGCGGATGTGCTGGCCGGTAACGTGGTGCCAAGCGGGGCGGAGCCGCTGGCAATGGCCTATGCAGGGCATCAATTTGGCAATTGGGTGCCTCAGCTTGGGGATGGGCGGGCATTGTTGCTGGGCGAGGTGGTTTCGCGAGCTGGTTTGCGTTTTGATCTGCAGCTCAAGGGCGCCGGGCGCACGCCGTTTTCACGCGGTGGCGACGGGCGGGCTTGGCTGGGGCCAGTGCTGCGGGAATACGTGATGAGCGAGGCGATGGCAGCCCTTGGGGTGCCGACCACGCGCGCGCTCGCAGCCGTGGAAACCGGGGAGCCGGTTGCGCGCGAAGAGATGCTGCCCGGTGCGGTTCTGACGCGGGTGTCGCGTGCGCATATTCGGGTGGGCACGTTTCAGTTTTTTGCCGCACGCGATGATGTTGACGGGGTGAAAGCGCTGGCGGATCACGCGATTGCGCGGCTGGCACCAGAGCTTGGGGATGCGGAAGAGCCGTATCTGGCCTTTCTCAAACATGTGGTCCAGTTGCAGGCAGAATTGGTCGCGAAATGGATGGGGTTGGGGTTCATTCATGGGGTGATGAATACGGATAATATGTCCATCGCAGGTGAGACAATTGACTACGGGCCTTGCGCGTTTTTGGATGCGTATCATCCGGCGAAGGTCTTTAGTTCGATTGATCAGATGGGGCGCTATGCGTACCAGAACCAGCCCGGAATTGCGCAATGGAATCTGGCCAATCTGGCGCAGTCTTTGCTGCCGCTGATGGATGCGGATCGGGATGTGGCTGTGGAAAAGGCGCAGGCGGCGATTGATGGGTTTGTGCCGATTTATCAGGATGCTTGGCGGGCGGTTATGGCGGGCAAGCTTGGACTTGATGCGATGAGCGAGGCGGAGGATGCGCTGGCGCAAGCGTTGCTAAAGGCGATGGCGGAAAATCAGGTGGATTTCACGCTCTTGTTCCGGGCGCTGGCGGAGGGTGAGGTGGAGGCTGCGCGGGGGCTGTTTGTGGACCCGACTGTGTTTGATGGTTGGGTTGCGGACTGGCGTGCGCACTTGGCTGAGAACGGGTTGAGTGTGGCGGAACGGGGGGAGCGGATGCGCGCGGCGTCGCCTGCGATCATTCCACGCAATCACCGGATCGAGGCGGCGATTGCGGCGGCTGTTGGTGGGGATTACGGGCCGTTTGAGCGCTTGGTTGCGGCTTTGGAGCGGCCTTTTGAGGATATAGAGGACTATCGCGATTTGCGGGCGGCACCGGCGGACGAGGAGTTGGTGCAGGCGACGTTTTGTGGGACATGAGTGGTTGCGCATATTGCAGGCGGTAGGAGCCTCCGGCGGAAGTATTTTTGGCACGCATAGTTTTATAAACCCCGCGGCACGCGGCTTTACAAAACTGTGCACGACGCGGTGAGGGTTGTGTCACTTTCCAGCATGCCTGACGGCTGGTGCTGGAAAATGACTTTGGAAAATCGAAGTCTGGCCGGGTTAGGGTCTGAGGATAATCTTGGGGGCGGCGACTTTGCCGGCGAGCACGTCCTCGAAGGCTTGTTGGCCGTCGGCGAGGTCGCGGATTTCCATCCAGTCGAGTGCGCCGAGGCGACCCTCGAAGATGGCAGCGGCGGTTTCGCGGAACTCGGCGGGCGTGTAGGTGTAGCTGCCGATGAAGCTGATTTCCTGCAAGGTGATGCGACGGATATCCAAGCCGCCGAGATTTGAGCCAAGGCCGATATGCACGATGACGCCGCCGGGTTTGACGATTGCGGAGGCGGCTTGGCGGCTTGGTTCGATCCCCACGGCGTCGATCACCACATGGGCCATGCTCTCGCCGGGGCCTTTGGACTTGCTTGGGTCATAGATTTTGAAGTTGCCGGCTTTTTCCAAAACTGGATGGCGGACGCTGTTGGTTTCCGCGATCCAAATATCGGTGGCACCTTGAGCGCTCAGGCAGAGCGCGACGCCAAGTCCGATGGCACCACCGCCTTGAACTAGGCAGGTGGCCTCTGAAGGGGGGCGGTCGAGCGCGTTCATTGCAAGTGCAACGGCATGCCAGCCGCAGGCCATTGGCTCGGCCATGCAGGCTTTGTCAAAAGAGACACCTTCGGGGATTTCGACGAGGTTTTCTGGGCGGGTTAGCACTGACCCAGCAAAAGCACCTTCGCGGGGTGGCATAGAGAGGATGGCACGCTCTGGGCAGAGATTTTCGCGGCCACGTTTGCAGGCGTCACAGATGCCGCAGGATTGCAGCGGGTTGACGGTGACGCGGCGGCCGGTTTCGGGCTCTACACCGGCGGCCTCATGCCCCAAGATCAGGGGGGCAGGGCGGCGTTCGTCATGGCCCAAAAACGCGTGCATGTCAGAGCCGCACAGGCCGACGGAAGATACGTTGACGACGCGCTCTTTGGTGGTAGCGACCAGCTCGGCGCGGTCTTCCATTCTGAGGTCTTTGGGGCCGTGATACACCAGTGCTTTCAATTGCTTGCTCCTGTCTCTATTGCGGCCCTTGCATTTCACTTGCCAAGGCCAGTCTTGGGCTTCACTCTGCGACGAAACGATAGAGAAAGACCAGTGCTGTGAGCAAAAAGCCGAAGAACATTCTTTTCATCATGTTCGACCAATTGCGGTTCGATTATCTGAGCTGCGCCGGTCACAAGACGCTCAAAACACCGCATATGGACCGGATTGCTGCAAGAGGCGTGCGGTTTTCACATACTTATGTGCAATCGCCAATCTGTGGTTCGTCGCGGATGAGTTTTTATACCGGGCGCTATGTGCATTCCCATGGCGCCGCTTGGAATGGCTTTCCGCTGAAGGTTGGTGAGATGACGCTGGGGGATCATTTGCGCCCGCTTGGCATGTCCACTTGGCTGATTGGCAAGACCCATATGAAGGTTGATGACAAGGGGATGGAGCGGCTGGGCATTGCGCAAAACTCGATGATCGGAGCGCGGGTGTCTGAGTGTGGGTTTGATATCTGGGAGCGCGATGACGGGCTCTGGGCGGAGGGGCCGGATGGGTACTACGACTCCAAACGTTCGCCTTACAACGAGTACCTGAAGAGCAAGGGTTATGACGCGGAAAATCCCTGGCATGACTATGCGAACTCCGGGGTGAAGGAGGATGGTGACATTGCGTCGGGCTGGTTGCTGCACAATGCGGATAAGCCTGCGAATATTCGCGAAGAAGACAGCGAGACGCCTTGGCTGACCAGTCGTGCGATTGATTTCATCGAGGCCAAGAAGGGCGAGGAGCCTTGGCTTTGTCATCTGAGCTATATCAAGCCGCATTGGCCGTATATTGTGCCCGCGCCCTATCATCAGATGTATGGGCATAATGAGATGCAGGCGATGAGCCGGGTTGGGGCGGAGAAGGAAAATCCGCATCCTGTGTTGGAGCAGTTTCAGGGCAACAAGCTGGGGCAAGCCTGGGCCAAGCCTGAGGTGCGCGAGGCGGTGATCCCGGCCTATATGGGCTTGATCAAACAGTGTGATGATCAGATGGGGCGCTTGTTCGATTACCTCGAGGAGACCGGTCAGATGGAGAATACTGTGATCGTTCTGACCTCGGATCATGGGGATTATCTGGGCGATCATTGGCTCGGCGAGAAAGGGTTTATGCATGACGAATCTGTGCGTGTGCCGCTGATCGTGTTTGATCCATCAAGCGAGGCGGATGCAACGCGCGGCACTGTCTGCGAAGAGCTGGTTGAGAGCATTGATTTGGCCGCGACCTTTGTGGAGATGGCGGGCGGCGAGGTGCCGGATCATATCTTGGAAGGGCGCTCCTTGATGCCGTTCTTGCGCGGTGAAACACCGGAATGGCGGGATTATGCGGTCAGTGAGTATGATTACTCGGTGACGCCGATGTCGACGAAGCTGGGTCTCGCACCCAAGGATGCGCGGCTGTTCATGATTGCGGATAAGGACTGGAAGTTCATTCATGCGGAGGGTGGCTTTCGCCCGATGCTGTACGACCTAAACGCTGATCCTGAAGAGTTTTACGATCTAGGGGACAGTGCGGAGCATGCAGCCATCGTTGATATGATGTATGAGCGGCTGGGCACGTGGGCGCGGCGTTGCTCGCAACGGGCGACCAAATCGGATGCGGATATTGCTGCGATGGGCGGTGTCACGCTGCGCAAGGGCATTCTGCTGGGCATGTATGATGGCAGCGAATATCCTGAGGATTGGCAGGTGCGCTACAAGGGCCGGGCCGAGAAGGATTACACGAAAGGGTAAGCCATGGGCCTGCGTTTTTTCAGCGATAAGAACCGGCCGGTGCATATGGGGCAGTACCCGCTGGAGCGTTTGAAGCGCGTGGCGCGGATGCCGGATTTGCGCGGCATTCCTGCGCTCACGCCATTGAGCTTTGCGCGGCCTGAGGATCCGGTTTCGATCGTGAATGCGATGGGCGAGTATCAGGCGATGCTGGATGCGATCCGGGGCGGCATGGTCAATAAGGCCGTGGCGGATGTGCCTGAAGATCTGTGCGAGCGGGCCAACCATTTGAAAGGGTTCGGCTATTTCTGCGATGCCTCGATGATTGGAGCCTGTGAAATCCGGCCTGAGATGCTGATCGAGCCTTATCGTAATCCTGATATTGACCGGCTGGCGGATGATTTGAAGACGCGCCAGACCAAAACGCTGGCCGCAGGCATCGACATGATTATGGCGAGCCTCAAGGAAAGCATGGAGGCGCCGCCCAGTGGCATTGAAGGGCACACCCATGCGCTGGTGCTGCTTTACGAGCATTTCCGAGAGCCCCGCGCGGATGAGCCGGGGGCGGAATGGTTGCGGGACGCGCAGGATCACCGGGCCTGTTTGCGCGCGACCGAGACGGCGGCTGTGCTGGCGAATTATATCCGGCTTTTGGGCTATGATGCGCGGGCGCATACGGCGACGACCTCGGAGATTGATCTTAATCGCGCGACGGTTGCGGCGGGGCTTGCAACGCTGGAAGACGGCGCTTTGGTTGCGCCGTATCTGGGCACCGGGTTTGGTGCGGCTGTGGTCACGACGACCTTTCCGATTGGCGTGGATGCGCCGCTTGCGCCAATGGGCGATCAGCCTTGGTTCAAGAGCAAGGGGCCGGCCTGGTGGCTCGGCAAGGGCTTTGCCAAGAACGCGATGAACCGCGATCCTTACGCCAAGCGGCGCTATGTGGATGGGGCGCATCCGTTTGAGAAGCTCAAGCGGGTGGAGACGCCAACGACCTATATCGACGAGCCGCGGGTGGCGCGGGTGCCAAAGCGGGCGGATATGTTTGCGCGCGCGCAGTTCGGGGATATGGGCAAGGCCAATCAGCAGAACGCGACGGGCGGGAAATATGCTGCCAAGGCTGCGCCTTCAATGGCGCAGCGGCGTGCGTTGGGTGCGTTTGTGCTGTTGCAGGATGGGCCAACGGGAGAGGGTTCGCGCCCGGATGATCCGGTGAAGAATGGCGAGAACATTAAGGCGGCGAGCTATTTTCTGGGCGTCGATGCGGTGGGGCTGTCGCGCTGCCCGGACTGGACGTGGTACAGCCATGACGCAACGGGGGCGGAGATTGTGCCGCCTCATGATCAGGCGGTCTCGATGATCATTGATCAGGGCTATGAGACGATGGAGGGCGCGTCTGGCGACGATTGGATCGCGGTCAGCCAATCGATGCGGGCTTATCTGCGGTTTTCGCTTTTGGGCGGGGTTATTGCCAAGCAAATCAGGAACTTAGGCTATAAAGCCAAGGCGCACTCGGTGATGGATGGGGAGGTGTTGCAGCCGCCGCTTTTGCTGCTGAGTGGGCTGGGCGAAGTCAGCCGGATTGGTGAGGTTATTCTTAATCCTTATCTTGGGCCGCGTCTCAAATCCGGGGCTGTGACCACGGATATGCCGATTTCCCATGACAAGCCGATCGACTTTGGGCTGCAGAAATTCTGCGAGAGCTGCAATAAATGTGCGCGGGAATGCCCGTCAGGTGCGATCACGGCTGGGCCTAAGCTGATGTTCAATGGTTATGAGATTTGGAAATCGGACAGCCAAAAATGCACGACCTATCGCATTGGCACCGAAGGTGGCGCGATGTGTGGGCGCTGCATGAAGACCTGCCCTTGGAATTTGGAGGGGATTTTTGCGGAAAAACCGTTTCGTTGGGCGGCGATGAACGTGCCCCAAGCCGCACCGATGCTGGCTAAGCTCGATGATGCTGTTGGCAATGGCGAGCGCAATCCGGTGAAAAAATGGTGGTGGGATTTGGAGTTGGATGCCGAAGGTGGCTACCGCGCGACGAATAAGCCGGTGAACAACCGGGATTTGTCCAAGGATTTGGACCTGAAATACGAGGATCAGACGCTCGCGGTTTATCCAGCGCATCTCGCGCCGCATCCTTGGCCGTTTCCATTTCCGATGGACCGGGAAAAAGGGATTGAGGCTTATCAGGCGTTGATCACCGCCAATGAATACAAAGCGCGGCTGGCGCAGGGAAAGACGGATGGACTGGCCCATGAGTTTCGTATTGAGGGCGATGCGCCGGTTGTGGCGGCTGTTGTGTCCAAGGCCGAAAAGATGTCGAGCGATGTGACGAAGTATGAGTTTCGCGCGGTTGATGGCGGTGACTTGCCGGAATGGGCGGCGGGGGCGCATTTGGATATTGTGGTCGCGCCTGAATTTTTGCGGCAATACTCGATGTCTGGCGATCCGGCGGATCGGTCCGTGTACCAGATCGGGGTGCTGCGCGAGGACAAAGGGCGCGGTGGCTCGGCGCTGATGCATCGGATTTTCGCGGAAGGGCGGCGGGTGTTTATTTCAAAGCCGATCAATCATTTTCCGTTGGTGGAGGCGGCGTCAAAGAGCTTCCTGATGGGGGGCGGAATTGGCGTGACGCCGATGATCGCGATGGCGCATCGCCTGCACGCGATTGGGGCGGAGTTTGAGCTGCATTATTCCATGAGCACGCGCAGCGGGGCCGGATATCTGGAGGATTTGGCGGGCGTGCCGTGGGCGGACCGGGTGCATTTGCATGTGTCAGATGAGGGCACGCGCTGCGATTTGGAGGCGCTTTTGGGGGCCTATCCAGAGGGTGCGCATGTTTATACCTGCGGGCCGGACGCCTATATGGGCGCGGTGATGGAGGCGGCTACCGATTGGCCCGATGAAGCGCGGCATCTGGAGTATTTCAGCGTGCCGGAAGTGGGCGACTATGTGAACCATCCGTTTGTGGTGCGGCTGGCGGATGGTCGCGAGCTGGACATTCCGGCGGATCGGGTTGCCACCGATGTGCTGCTGGAGGCGGGCGTTTC
>CAZQMR010000004.1:0-36282 GCA_964594465.1 uncultured Rhodobacterales bacterium | reverse complement strand
GCCAGTGAAACAGAGTTGGAGCCGGAGGCATGGCTCGAAAAGCCGAATGCCCAAGTCGAACCATTGGCGGATGAGGATCGCGCTGTTGAGTACCTGATGATGGCTTTGCGGCTGTCTGAGGGTGCGGAGTTATCGCGTTTGGAATTGCTTGAGCTCAACAATGGGACTCTAAAGGATCTGATTGATATGGGATTTCTACGAATGACCAATTCTCATCTGATTGCCACGGCGTCTGGTCGCACTGTACTTAATACCGTGCTTAAAGAACTGCTGGTGTGATGTGATGCGGGTGTTCTGGTTTGCAGTTGGAACACTGGCGCTGATCCTTGGGATTATCGGAATAGTTTTACCCCTGCTCCCGACGGTGCCTTTCTTGCTTTTGGCGGCGTTTAGTTTTGGGAAGTCGTCAAAACGGGTGGAAGCATGGCTGCTTGATCACCCACGCCTTGGGCCACCTATCCATGATTGGCGTGCCAATGGGGCGATCCGGCGCCGGGTGAAGTGGATTGCCAGTGCATCTATTGCCGCAACCTTTGGGCTGTCGATTTGGCTGGGCGTGCCAAGCCATGTTCTAATCATTCAGGCGGTTACGCTGAGCGCGGTGATGCTTTTCATTTGGTCGCGGCCAGAAGGTTAAGGCTTATTGCGATAACAGCTGGCAAAGCCCGTCCAGATCTTCGAGATCACGGTATTTGATGCGCAATTCGCCTGCTTCGCCACTGGGCCCGTGCTGAATTGAAACCTTAAGACCAACTGCTGCTGAAAGATCATTTTCAAGCGCTATGGTATCAGGATCTTTGTTGGAACGTGTCGGTGCGGCAAGCTTCGGTGTTCTTGGCTTTTTGGCCAGCGCTTCCACTTGGCGAACGCTGAGACCCTTGGCAACGATCTCGCGCGCGATATCTTCTGCATTATCCAATGGCACAAGAACCCGCGCATGACCTGCGCTGATTTTGCCAGCCACGAGCAAGTCTTGAACCAGCTTTGGCAAGTTGAGGAGACGCAGCAGATTGGCGATATGGCTTCGGCTTTTGCCAAGCGCGTCTGACAATGCCTCCTGCGTGTGACCGAAACGGTCCATGAGTTGACGATACCCTAGGGCCTCCTCTACCGGGTTCAGGTCAGCGCGCTGGATGTTTTCGATGATCGCAACCTCGAGCACTTCTTGATCCGTGAAGTCCCGAATGACGACTGGTACGTCGTGCAGTTGGGCACGCTGAGCCGCACGCCATCGACGCTCGCCCGCAACGATTTGGTACTGATTTGAAGAACTGCCAAGACGACGCACAATGAGTGGCTGGATGATGCCATGCTCTTTTATCGAGTTGGTTAAATCGCTGAGGGCCTCTTCTGTGAAATCCAGACGAGGCTGGTCAGGGTTGGCTTTAAGCTGTTCGATTGGAAGTGTTTCAACCGACGATTTGGTGGTGTTCGCTTGCGATGGCGCCTCTACATCAGCCAAAAGCGCTGACAAACCGCGTCCAAGTCCCTTTTTTTCACCTGATTTAGCCATTTTTCTTTTCTTTTCAGTTAGTTACGCTGCGATAGGATCTTGGAAACGCCTTAGCATTTCAGCGGCAAGCTTTTGATAGGCGATACTGCCTGCGCTGCGGTGGTCATAGATCAATGCAGGCATTGCATGTGATGGCGCTTCGCTGAGCCTAACATTGCGTGGTATCTTTGTTTGATACACGATTTGGCCAAGGTTTTCACGGACATCGTCCTCGACCTGAATGGCGAGATTGTTGCGGCCATCAAACATTGTCAGAACCACGCCCTGGATGCGAAGCTTGGGATTTAGCGTTTGCCGGACCTCACGGATCGAAAGCATGAGCTGGGACAAGCCTTCGAGCGCGAAGAACTCGCACTGCAGCGGTACCAGCACGGAGTCCGCTGCCACCATGGCATTGATGGTAAGAAGGTTTAGCGAAGGCGGGCAATCGATCAGGATGTAGTCATAGGGTAATTCGGCAGCCTCAATACCCTGGCGCAGCCGAAGAACGCGGGTCTTGTTGGTCACAAGCTCCATATCGACCGAACTTAGATCAGTCGTGGCTGGCGCAACCCAAAGGTTTGGCACCTCAGTCTCGTGGGAAATGTCACCTAGAGATGCGGTTTCCATCAACAGATCATAGGTTGTTTGCTCGCGGTTTTGGACTGGAATGCCAAGGCCCGTGGAGGCGTTACCTTGTGGATCAAGATCAATCAATAGGACGCGTTTGCCTACCGCAGCCAGCGCGGTGCCAACATTAATGGTCGTCGTTGTTTTACCAACGCCACCTTTTTGATTGGCCACAGCTATGATGTGTGTCGAGTTTTCAGACACGTGCCAGCTCTCCTATCTTCAGAATCACGCCATTTGAATCCGTGACGCTCGGAATTCGCTCTACGGCCATATTCCAATGCTCTGAAGCTGCGGTCAATTCGGAATCCACATCTCCGCCTTTTTGAAACAAACAGTGGCCTGTGTCAGCGAGCAATGGTTGTGCCAGTGCCAACAAATCTGACAACGGAGCAAGAGCGCGCGCAGAAACGACATCGCTAGGTGCCAACACAACATTTTGTATTCGGTCACAGATCACGTCTACATTTAGAGAAAGTTCTCGCGCAACTGTTCTAAGGAACACAGTTTTTCGCTTGTCGCTATCAATCAGGGTGACTTTTCGTGATGAAGTAACATTCTTCAACCCAATCGCTACAACAAGACCCGGATACCCGCCACCAGAGCCAATATCTGTCCATGTAGCTGGTACTGTTTGCATTGTATCCAAAAGCTGAAGTGAATCTGCGATGTGACGAGACCAAATCAGCGGAACGGTCGAATTGCCGATCAAATTGATTTTGGGATTCCACTTCAATGTAAGAGCAACGAAAGACTCAAGATCCCCCATTGTTTCACGTGAAACTTTGAAATGGTCGGCAACGCCCTCTGGCGTATTCAGTTTCATGCAGACTGCTTTGCTTGAAGTCTTTTTAGCTTCGCCAACAACAGAGTGAGGCCAACAGGCGTCATTCCGTCAATGCGTCCAGCTTGACCTAACGTTGTTGGCCTCAACGTTTCCAGTTTGGTTTTAAGTTCATTAGAGAGGCCATCAATGTCCGCATAAACAAAATCAGCCGGGAACTCATAGGCTTCATCGCGTCTCATCGCGCGTACTTCCGCGTTTTGCCGCTCAAAATAGCTGGAGTATCTAGCATCATTTTCGAGCTGAACGCCAATGTCAGGTTTGATTTCCGACAACTCTGGAATGTGGGGGCGCAGGGACTCGATGGTGACATCTGGGTAAGCCAAAAGATCCGAAATTGATCTTCTCACGCCGTCCTGATTGACCTTTAAGCCAAAACGCGTTGCTTCCTTCGGCGTAAATGACAATTCACTAGCCAAATTCATCGCCGAATTGAGCGCATCCATCTTATTGTGAAAGGCTCTTTGCCTTTTTAAACCCACGCACCCTGCTGCAATACCAATCGGTGTTAACCGCTGATCAGCATTATCCGCGCGCAGAGTTAGTCTATATTCCGCTCGCGACGTAAACATCCGATATGGTTCTGTGACACCCTTCGTTACAAGGTCGTCGATCATAACACCGATATATCCAGACGCCCGATCGATCTTTATTGGCTCTTCACCCCTAATTTTCTGGCAGGCATTGAGGGCAGCGAATAGACCCTGTGCAGCAGCTTCTTCATATCCAGTGGTGCCATTGATTTGACCCGCCAAATATAGCCCATCGATTGTTTTAACCTCAAGGGATGGTCGCAACGCACGTGGATCGACGTAATCATATTCAATTGCATAGCCGGGCTGCAAAATCGTTACCGATTCCAGTCCCTTGATCGACCTAACGTACTCGTGTTGGACATCAATTGGCAAAGATGTAGAAATTCCATTTGGATAGATTGTCGAATTACTCAGACTCTCCGGCTCAAGAAACACCTGATGGCTGAACTTATCAGCAAATCTAACGACTTTATCTTCAATTGACGGGCAATATCTCGGCCCTACGCCATCGATATGACCACCATACATAGCTGATTTCGACAGGTTTTTCTCAATTATCTCATGAGTTTGCGCATTCGTATGCGTAATACCACACGAAATTTGCTCCGCCGAAACGGATTTCGAAAGAAAAGAAAACAGGGATGGTTCTTCGTCACCAGGCTGCTTTTCGATTCCGCTCCAATCAATAGTTTTTCCATCCAGCCGCGGCGGGGTACCTGTTTTTAGACGCCCAAGCGGCAATTCCATTTCATGGAAGCGTTGCGATAAGAGATTCGATGGGTCATCACCCATTCGACCGCCACTCTGCCTTTCCGTCCCAATGTGAATTACACCGCCAAGAAAGGTTCCCGTCGTAATTATGATTGCATGGCCGCCGATACGAGATCCATCCTTTAGTATTACACCCCGAACTGAATCTGCCTGAGTAACAAGGTCTGCAACTTCAGCCTCAATAACCTCTACAAATTGAGCCTTTTCAAATTCATTCTGTGCAGCAGCCTTGTAAAGCAATCGATCTGACTGAGTCCTAGGCCCCTGAACTGCGGGTCCTTTCCTACGGTTAAGCAGTCGGAACTGGATACCAGAAACATCAGCCAACCGACCCATAACGCCGTCCAAAGCATCAATTTCCCGAACCAGATGACCTTTTCCCAATCCCCCAATCGCGGGGTTGCAAGACATTTCACCGATTTTGGAAAATTCATGCGTAACCAAACAAGTTCTAAGACCCATCCGTCCGCCAGCAAGTGCCGCTTCTGTTCCTGCGTGGCCACCACCAACCACAATGAGGTCAAAATCTTGTTTCACGTGAAACATCCCTTACTTACCCAGACAGAATTCTGCAAAAATGACGTCAAGAACCTGCTCAACATCGACCTTTCCGATCAAACTGTTCAGTGAAAAAATTGCACCCCTCAATTCTTCGCTGACAACCTCATCAAATAAGCCAACAGAAGCATAACAAGCACTAAGATGTTGTAATGCCTCTTGCATTGCGAGTCTATGACGACTGCGGGTCGCACTGACATTCTTTCCCAGCCTCGAGCCTAGGGAATTCCGAATTCTCTCCAAAAGGGCATCAACACCAAATCCGGTGATTCCAGAAATACCAACCACATCATCTGGTGCTCCTAAATCCGATTTCGCCCAAACAACTTCGTCTCCCAAAGCAACATCCACACCAAATTCATCAAGTTTCGTCGTTTCGCCCACAAGAAAAACCCGGATATCAGCTTCTTTTGCACGCGCTTGTGCTCGACTGATCCCCTCATTTTCAACAGAATCATCCGTTTCCCGAATTCCGGCGGTGTCCAAAAACGTAACTGGCAACCCATCCAAATCGTATCGAACCTCAACAATGTCGCGTGTGGTGCCCGCATATTCTGACGTAATTGCTGCATCTCGCCCGGAAATCGCATTAATCAACGTTGACTTACCGACATTAGGTGACCCAAGGATCGCCACCTCAAATCCATCGCGCAAACGCTCAGTAAAGCGGGATCCTTCGATTTCCATTGTGATCTGCGCTTTAACTTGGCCGATGAGCTCCAAAACTTCCGGCATCACATCAACAGGCACATCCTCGTCAGCAAAATCGATAGTGGCCTCAATCAATGCCACTGCATGAATTAACTTCTTTCGCCACTGCAGCGTCCGTTCTGATAAACCACCTTGCATCAACGCTAGCGCTTGAGACCGTTGAGCCTCAGTTTCAGCATCAATCAAGTCCGACAACCCTTCAACTTGAGCTAAATCAAGCCGCCCATTTTCAAGAGCACGTCGTGTGAACTCGCCAGGTTCTGCTAACCTAAATTCAGGTAATGCGCCAAGCCGCGATAATACTGCATTTTGAATCGCTACGCCGCCATGCGTCTGAAGCTCAACAACAGCTTCACCGGTAAAACTAGCTTTGTCGGCAAAGCTCAAAACCAAAGCCTCATCGATCAGCGAACCATCTGAATTCCGGAGTATCCTTACACCCCGGCCACCTGTCGGCGGCAAATCACAAATATCCGAAACACTGGTAAATGCTGCTGGTCCAGAAATGCGAAAAACCGCAACGCCGGAGCGACCTCGAGCAGAGGCCAGCGCAAAGATTGTATCTTTGTTAAAACCCTCAGTCATCTTACAACCAATTGATATTAAACGAAAATTATGTATTCATCGAGTCGAAGAATTCACCATTCGTTTTCGTCTGCTTGAGTTTTCCAAGTAAAAATTCAACAGCATCAGTTGTACCCATTGGATTAAGAATCCGACGCAACACAAACATCTTTGTGAGATCAGCCTTATCAACCAACAAGTCTTCTTTGCGCGTACCAGATTTCAAAATATCGATCGCTGGATACACACGTTTGTCTGCAATCTTGCGATCCAGAACCAATTCCGAGTTACCGGTGCCTTTGAATTCCTCAAAGATCACCTCGTCCATTCTACTACCCGTCTCAATCAAAGCCGTGGCAATAATCGTCAGGGATCCACCCTCTTCGATATTCCGTGCCGCCCCAAAGAACCGCTTTGGGCGCTGCAGTGCGTTCGCATCAACACCACCGGTTAGAACCTTACCAGATGATGGCACGACCGTGTTAAACGCCCTTCCCAATCGGGTAATAGAATCCAGCAAAATCACAACATCCCGCTTAGACTCCACCAAGCGCTTTGCCTTCTCGATAACCATTTCAGCAACCGCCACGTGACGCGTCGCTGGCTCATCAAAGGTCGAAGAAATAACTTCGCCCTTAACCGAGCGCTGCATATCGGTCACTTCTTCAGGCCGTTCATCGACGAGCAACACAATCAAGAAGCATTCTGGGTGATTTGCCTCAATTGAATGGGCAATGTTTTGAAGGATGACCGTTTTACCAGTACGCGGTGGCGCCACAATCAAAGATCTCTGACCCTTACCAATCGGTGCCACCAGATCAATCACCCGCGCGGATTTATCCTTGATCGTTGGATCTTCGATCTCCATCTTCAGCCGTTCATCTGGATAAAGCGGCGTCAAATTGTCGAAATGAACTTTGTGTTTCGCCTTCTCCGGCGCCTCAAAATTAATCCCTGCCACTTTAACAAGTGCAAAATACCGCTCTCCCTCACTCGGCGCATTAATAACACCATCAACGGTATCCCCAGTGCGAAGTGAAAATTTGCGGATCATCTGCGGGCTGACATAAATATCATCTGGGCCCGGCAAATAGTTTGCCTCTGGCGAACGCAAAAACCCAAATCCATCCTGAAGGACTTCCAGCACGCCATCGCCGGAAATCTCAACACCTTCCTCAGCCATTTCCTTAAGGATCGAGAACATCATCTCGCCCTTACGCATCGAAGACGCATTTTCGACTTCCAGCTCTTCAGCCATAGTCAACAAATCTGCCGGGCTCTTCGCCTTCAGTTCCGCAAGCGACAATTGGCTCACGTCATTCAAAATATCCATGTTCACATCCAGATGTGAGAAGTGGGGAAAGGTGTCATGCGTGCACGACAAGCCAGCAAGGACTGCGGCTAAAGCCCTGTTATGCGATTGAACTACACGGAGTCAACCAAGACTGATCAAAACGGGCGAACAATAACCATCAACACGATCACAATCATCAGTACAGTTGGCACCTCGTTCATCAACCGATACGTCCGTCCAGACCTCGTGTTTTGATCTGCTGCAAATTCTTTAAGCCGCAAAGCCAACCAATGATGAAACCATGTCATCCCCAGCACAGCCGCCAATTTCACATGGACCCAATTAAAACTCGAAAGATCAACAACACCGGGTGTAACTAAAATCAATAACCCGCATATCCAAGCTACGATCATTGCTGGATTCATGATCACCTTTAAGAGCTTTTGCTCCATCATCTTGAAGGTTTCAGATATGTCACCGCCCACTTTACCGCGTTCAGCGTGATGCACAAAAAGCCTTGGCAGATAAAAGAGACCCGCCATCCAAGAAATGACTGCCATGACATGCAAGGCTTTAATCCAAGGGTAAAGAGCTGTTAAAATTTCACTCAATGCATTTTCCAGTGTGTCCGAGTGCGCTTATCTCTCTTATAATAAATTAAGATAGATTAAAGAGTTTGTTGATTTAGGTAGGGCGCCGTTTACCGGGGATTAAATTTAGTTAAGGATTCGTTAACAGAAAGCGAGAATGATCAAATTTTCGAACCGATATCGTGGATAAATTTGCAACCTGTTAATTTTGGTAAATAAAATCTTAACTTGGTTGTGGGTAGATTTTGGAGAAATTCCTTAACAACTCACTTTTTCCACACCCAAAAAATAAGGCCGGGTGAGACAGCCATATGTGTGTGAAATTCAACATATCCTCATCAAATCGCTATGCAGCGCAATTTCCTTGGAGTTTCCCTCGCATACCGGGCAAATTCCACTGACTTATCAACACGGCTTAACCACAGTTTTCCCCATGCAAAATCACCTCGTTCTGGCCTCTGCATCAAAAGTTCGCGCTGAACTTTTACGCAATGCTGGTGTTGGGCTCACAGTTTCACCTGTCCATGTCGATGAAGAAGCAACAAAATCCGCACTTTTGAGCGAAGAGGCACCGCACAGGGATATTGCTGACGCCCTGGCGGATCTAAAGGCACGGCGCGGGGCCTCAAAGCATAGGGAACAACTGGTCTTAGGGGCTGATCAGGTCCTTAGTTTCAAAGATTGCTTGCTCGACAAACCAAAAACTCAAGCCGATCTCAAAGAGCAACTTGGCCGCCTTTCCGGCCAAGTCCATAACCTCTATTCCGCAGCCGTCATTTATGAGAGAGATAAACCTCAGTGGCGCTTTATTGGTCAGGCCCAAATGATCATGCGCCAATTGTCTCCTGAGTTTATCAGCGAATATGTCGCGTCAAACTGGGATGAAGTTCAACATTGTGTCGGTGGATATCAATTAGAAGGACCCGGTGCGCAGTTGTTCTCGCGTGTTCAGGGTGACTATTTCTCCGTCTTGGGTCTACCTCTCATGGAGATTTTGGGGTATTTGCGAACCCGAGGAGCATTGCCAACATGACAACCCATTCAATTCCACTAGCCGGTGTCGTCGGATGGCCTGTTGCCCATAGTCGTTCTCCAGCGCTGCATGGGCATTGGCTCAACCGCTATGACATCAAGGGACAATATGTGGCGCTTGGTGTGAAAGCACAAAATTTCGAATCTGCCATCCGAAGCCTCCCCCAGCTTGGATTTAAAGGCGTGAATGTCACGATCCCGTATAAAGAGACCGTTCTGAGCCTTGCTACGACCGTAACCGATAGAGCGTCACTGATTGGTGCAGCAAACACACTTATTTTCCGTGAAGACGGGGTTATCCATGCGGATAATACAGACGGCTATGGGTTCATCCAAAATCTACGGCAAAATGCGTCAAACTGGGATGCCCGCAATGGACCCGCACTTGTTCTAGGTGCTGGCGGTGCGTCACGGGCTATTATTTCCGCTTTGCTAGCAGAGGGTGCACCAGAAGTTCGCATTACCAATCGAACCCGCCACCGGGCAGATATGCTCAAAGATCAGTTTGGTGCGAAGGTAACCGTGTTTGACTGGGTCCACCGCAACAAGGCCACGGATGATGTAACAACTTTGGTCAACACCACATCTCTAGGTATGCAAAACAATCCCGAACTTTCGATCCGTCTTGAGACCTGTCATCCAAGCGCAGTCGTTAATGATATAGTCTACACGCCGCTAATCACGCCGTTGCTCGAAGACGCAACCAGTCAGGGTCTCCAAGCTGTCGATGGATTGGGCATGTTGTTACATCAAGGTGTTCCGGGCTTTGAAATGTGGTTCGATCGCCGGCCCGAAGTTGATGAAGCACTGCGCCAAGCGGTCCTTCAGGCATGATAGACAGCTTTTGTCTTGCACTGACTGGATCGATTGGCATGGGCAAATCGACAACGGCTGATTTTTTTCGCCAATCAGGCATTCCCGTTTGGGATGCTGATGCGGCGGTGCATCGTTTGTATCAACCGGGTGCCCTCGGGGCACAACTCATCAGCGACATCTATCCCGGCGCCCTTGCTGGTGACGGTTCCGTTGATCGCATTGCATTGCGCGATATCATCCAAACCGACTACGAAGCTATGGGTCGGGTTGAGGAAATCGTTCATCCTCTTGTCGCGGAAGATCGCGCGGAGTTTATTGAAAACGCAGATAGTGACATTGTGGTGTGTGACATTCCAATATTGTTTGAAACTGGGGGTCACCTGAATTTTGATGGTGTCTTGGTCGTGACTGCACCGCTGGATGTCCAAAAGGAGCGCGTTCTTTCCCGTCCGGGCATGACCGAGGAAGCTTTTGAGATGATACTGTCGCGGCAAATGCCAGACGCTGAAAAGCGCGAGCTCGCAGATTTTATCATCGATACCTCCTATGGTCTGGAACACGCCCAAGAGGAAGTTTTGGCAATCATCGACAAAATTCGCCACGCCGCCGAAGATGAAGAGGATTATGAAGATGCGTGAAGTCGTGCTCGACACCGAAACAACAGGCTTTGATCCCACTTCCGGGGATCGCATAGTTGAAATTGGCGCCGTTGAACTTTTCAATCATCTTCCAACTGGCAAGATTTATCACCAATATATCAACCCTCAGCGTGATATGCCTGAGGACGCATTCAACGTTCATGGATTGAGCGCTGAATTTCTGTCCGATAAGCCGCTATTTGCCGCTATCGCAGATGATTTCTTGGCTTTTGTTGGTGATGCGAAAATGGTGATCCACAACGCCAGTTTTGATGTGAAATTCCTCAACGCAGAGCTCGGATGGGTCAATAAACCCCAATATATGATGTCTCAAGCCATCGACACGCTCGAAATCGCGCGGCGCAAATTCCCCGGCGCGCAAAATTCGCTCGATGCGCTTTGCCGACGTTTCAGCGTTGATAACTCCATGCGTGAAAAGCACGGGGCTTTGCTCGATAGTGAAATTTTGGCGGAGGTTTATCTTGAGCTGATCGGTGGACGACAGCCAGATTTTGCATTGTCTGTGGTGTCAGGTGGAAATAGTGCTCAAGCTGCGATCCCATCAGATTGGACGCCGCCAAAACGCTCCAATCCTTTGGCCAACCGAATTTCTGAGGCTGAGCAAAAAGCTCACGCCGAATTCGTAGTGGAACTCGGCGAAAGCTCGCTTTGGTCGTGACCTACTGAACCGGGGCTTCTTTTTCGCCCTGTTCAGCTTGGCGACGGGCAATTTCTTGACGGTAAAGCGCCATGAAATCAATGTTGTCGAGATTTAGCGGTGGGTATCCACCATCCCGTGTGATGTCACTCACGATACGACGCAAATACGGGAAGGTCATCCGCGGGCATTCAATCATAAGATAGGGATGCAGTTGGTTTTCAGGTATATTCTCAACCTTAAAACGGCCCGCGTATTCAATTTCCAATAAGAACAACGCCTGATCATTCGCTTTGGCTTCGACCTTAAGCTTTTGAACGACTTCGTACTGATCGTCACCGCGCTTTGCAGCATCGAGATTTACTTGTACCTGAATCTCAGGCTTTACCTCGTCGCTCAAACCCTTTTGGGCGGCAATATTTTCAAATGAAAGGTCGCGAATATATTGCGACAGGATATGCATTTTTGGTTGCACTGGTTGTGCTTCGTCAGCCATGAGCCTTGATTCCTCGCGTAAATAAACTTCTGACTTTCGCCTCTAACACTAATTGGCAGCGCTGCCAACAAAGCGGTTCAGTTGCGTGGTTTTGTCCAACCTGAATTTCCCGGCTCAGCGTCCTCAATTGTCTCTTCCACAACTTCAAAATCCGCATCTACCACATCTTCGTGTTTTGGTTCTTGCGGGTGACCTTGTGGCGGCACACCAAAGGTGTGAACGCTTGCATTTTGTGCAATCCGGGACCCGACGTTTTTGATTAAGTAAGTCCGCACCGCAGGCACCAGAAATGACAGACCCAACGCATCTGTAAAAAAGCCAGGTGTCAAAAGTAAAACCCCAGCCACCAAAATGATTGCACCATGGGCAATCGGGTTCATGGGGTTTCGACCCTCGGCCATGCTCGAGCGCAAAGACGCCATTGTTGACATGCCTTGCGTGCGCAACAGCACTGTTCCAGCTAGTGCAGTCGCTATCACAATGAGAATCGTTGGAAGCAAACCGAGCCAGCCACCGACTTGGATAAACAGGGCAATTTCCAGAATCGGCACGCCCACAAGAAGAAGAAAGACCCACATCGCTCATAAATTCGTTATGTTTTGAGGTTTAATGCCCAATTGATGGACACAACCTCTTCTTCACCCTACATAGTGCGGCAAGGCCGGTTCTGCTATGGCTATTGAACATTTTGACGAAAAGGACTCCCCAATGGGTTCGCAAATGATCCAAATTCTCGTTCTTGCAGGAATTGCACTCTTTCTGGTTCTGCGTCTGCGCAATGTTCTGGGAACACGAGATGGCTTTGAGCCAACCCAGCAGGCGGAAATCTCCCGACCCAATGGTAAAGCTCCACCGGAACGTGACTTTGAAGTCATTGAGGGTGGTGGCATTGATCGTGACATCGAAGATCATGCAGAGCCTGATAGTGATACCGGGCGTGCGCTCCTAGGAATGAAGCGGGATGAACCTGGTTTCGCTGTTGGTGATTTCGTTCATGGATCAAAATCCGCCTATGAGATGATTTTGATGGCGTTTGAAAATGGGGATCTTGCCACCTTAGAACAGTTTCTTGCCCCCGAAGTGTTCAACAGCTTTTCACAAGCTGTTCAGGAGCGGGCAGACAAGGGTCTGTCGATTGAGGCGACTTTCGTTGGCGTGCGTGAAACCAAATTGATGGAAGCCCGTTATGATCCAGAAACCAACGAGGGTGAGATCACCATGCGCTTCATTGGTGAACTGACCTCAGTGGTTCGTGACAATGCTGGTGACATTATTGAGGGCGACGCCAAAGAGATCAAACGTCAGCGCGACATTTGGACGTTTGCACGCCTAATGGGAACGGATAATCCAAACTGGCTGCTTGTCGCAACCGAGGCCTAAATTTCTGACATGAAACATCTAAAGGGCTGGCTTGAGGATGATCTTGAGGCGGCCCTTTCTGTTATGCGCGTCGACACATCCATGTCCGCACATGACTTTTTCGAAACACAGTTTGACTTGGGCGAGCCACAGAAAACCCATTTCACAGGCTATTTTGAAACAGTTCTGCCCGCGAGCCTGATCCAAAGCGAAACTTTTAATGTTCCGCTTTACGCCATACCAAACCCATCTGATCAACTTCCCAGTCGTGCTGAAATTTCAGCAAATGGAATAGATGCAGACATTCTGGCATGGCTTTCAGATCCGCTAGACGCATTTCTTCTGCAAGTTCAGGGTTCAGGTAGGCTTCAACTTCCAGATGGGCGTGCGCTTGGCATCGGATATGCAGGTAAAAACGGTCATCCTTATCGCTCCATCGGCGCAGAACTTGTCAAACGCGGTATAACATCAGCCAATCAAATGTCGCTTGGGGTGATCCGTGCCTATTGCGCTGAAAATCCAGACAAGGTCCACGACCTTTTAAACACCAATCCATCTTACGTTTTCTTCCAACTCCGCGATGTGGAAGCTGGCCCAATTGGCGCGATGGGCCTAGCTGTTACACCATTTCGCTCGATCGCTGTCGATCCTGAATACATCCCGCTTGGGACCCCGGTTTGGGTCGATGTTATGATTGATGGCAACCGCTCTAATCATCTCATGATCGCCCAAGACATCGGTTCTGCGATTAAAGGTCCCGCACGCGTCGATATCTTCTGCGGAACAGGCGAAAAAGCTGGCCAAATCGCAGGCGGCTTGAATACCTTTGGAAAAATGATACCGCTTTTGCCAGCAACGGGGCAGGGTAGATGACGCGGCGACTAAGCGAGGATGATAAAACGGTCTGGAACAAGGTGAAGCAAACCGCGACACCTTTGATCCAGCCACGCCCGCTCGCTGATTTGGCACTTCCCTCCAAGCCGCGTAAAATCAAGAAACCCAAAGCTCCGGAGGTGCCAACTGTCACAACGCCTCCCCTAAAGCCGTCCAAGCCAACCGCCCCTGCCATGGACAACCGCAATTTCGAGCGGCTCAAGCGCGGCAAACTCAAACCGGAGCGCCGCATTGATCTTCACGGGATGACCGCTGCGCGCGCGCAATCCGCGCTGACTGGATTTTTGCTTGAAAGCCATGCTCGTGATCTTAGGCTTGTTTTGGTCATAACCGGCAAAGGCCAAACCTATCGCGACGAGGGATTTGCAGTCCCTCAACGGTCAGGCGTTCTTCGCCAATCTCTTCCAATGTGGATTTCCAAGCCACCGCTCCGCGAGATTGTGCTTGAGCTTGTTGAAGCCCATCAACGTCACGGTGGCGGCGGCGCGTTTTATCTTTATTTACGCCGTCGTCGGTAGTAGCGGCTGCGCCCAGCGCATTGCCAGAAAGGCTAACGCTGATGAAAGCAGGGCAATAATGGCAATACCGATCATTTGATCTTCGAATATGATCCCAAAATCGATCAAATAACCAGTCACCCCCGGCCCTACTGCTGATCCAAAAACCATCAGCGATGATGCAACCGCCCGGATCGAACCCAGATGTTGCGTGCCGTAAAACTCTGGCCAGAACACACCGGCAAGGGCGTTGTAGGTTCCACTTGAGATCCCAAAGATGATAAAACCCAAAGCAGCCGATCCAAGTGTTTCACCTTGTGCAAAAACCACAAATGCAAGCGCCATTGGAACCAGAAAAACACCTATCACGCGGGACGTTCCAATCCGATCAATCAGCCAGCCCGAAGCGTAAAGCGCAGAGATCGTAACGGCCACGTAAACTGGAAAAAGCGCAACAAAAGCCGTGTGATCCCAACCCTTGGTTTCAGTCAAATGAACCTGCTGAAAGAACAATGCGGTTCCAAAAATTGATGGGCACAGCATGACAGGTGCGACCATCCAGAACAGCCAATGCTTCAACGCCATCGACCGCGTCCACTGGAGCCCATTCATACCTGTACTAACCTCGTCTTCGGGAACCGAGGACGTAGGACTACGCTCTTGGCGCAACAAGAAAAGCAGGAACGGTATGGCCATCAATGGCAACGCTGCCGCCAATCCCCATGACATACGCCAACCAATTATTCCTGTCATGGCCACGAATAACATCGGAAGCAGGCTTTCTCCGAACAAATATCCCGTTGAGGCAAGTGCCACCGCTTTACCGCGATTGGCGCGAAACCACCGCCCCATGGCCACAACCGCCATGTGTGACAGCATTCCTTGCCCCGAAATTCGTAGCCCGAACACGATCACTGGCAGCAGTGCAGCCCAAGGATTGATTGCCATCGCGGCACACATGCAGGCCATCACCAGCAGCACAATCGCACCCAAATGCTTGGTGCGAAACCGGTCTGTGAGCGTTCCGGCCCATAACATCACTGCGGCAGAGGCAAGTGTCCCCAACGTATAAATCCCGCCCCAGTCCCCATTGCTCAACCCGAATTCACTGCGAATTTCGCCAGCGAAAATAGAAATGAAAAACGTCTGCCCAAAACATGATGAAAACGTGAGCGCTGCCCCCGCGCCAAGCCAGCGGGCATTGGATTTGACAAAATTCAGTGATGACACAAGGCGAAACCTATCCAAGGATGTTGTCACCATGGGCCGAAACAACGCTCACTTCAATGTGTCTGTCGATTGATCCGGAAACTCGCTAACTCAAAGCAATGCGTTTCATCTGGATCATCCTTGCGCTTCCGTCGCTTCCCTTGCTCTGGGACCTTTGGGCAAATGAGCGCTATTTTGCCGAACTCATGAGCGAAAGCGGCATGCTATCCATCCAATTTCTGATCTTAACCCTCGCGATTACGCCGCTGCGAACCCTTGCGCGCCCATATGACAAGCTGCACCCATTGATACGCTGGCTCACCAGAAACCGCCGGTATTTCGGTGTCGCATCCTTTGGGTATGCGATGCTCCATGTCATATTCTATATCCGCTATACGGAGGCGCTTTATGATGTCGCCATTGAAGCAATCGAGCCAAGATATTTCGCGGGTTGGATTGCCGTCTTAATCATGTCCCTTATGGCAGCCACATCAAATAATGCATCTCAACGCGCCTTGGGTGGACATTGGAAAACACTGCAACGCACGATTTACTTCGGAACCCTTGCGCTTTTTGCACATTGGCTCCTCTTCGCATTCCAATACGAGGACGTAATCCTATACGCAGCTGCGTTCCTGCTCATAAGAGCGCCACAGCTCTTTCAACGCAGATCAAACGCGTAACCAAGATCTTCGAATTTCCAAAAATACTTCCGCCGGAGGCATCTACCCTACAAAACGTAGCGGGAAATATCCGTTGATCGTGCCAGCTCGCTCAGGTGCTCCTCAACAAAACCCTTGTCGATCGTTACCTCTTCGCCACCGCGGTCTGGTGCTGAAAAGCTCAACTCCTCAAACACACGTTCCAGCACTGTGTAAAGCCGCCGCGCCCCGATGTTTTCAACGCTTTCATTAACTTCAGCCGCAATTCGCGCCAGCTCAGCAATCCCGTCCTCAGTGAACGAAACCGTGACCTCTTCTGTCGCCATCAAAGCTGTGTATTGACGGGTCAGCGCGTTGTCCGTCTCAGTCAAAATTCGGACAAAATCTTCCTCAGTCAAAGCACGCAATTCTACCCGGATCGGCAAACGGCCTTGAAGTTCGGGCAATAGATCGGACGGCTTGGCAATGTGAAATGCGCCAGACGCGATGAATAGAATATGGTCCGTTTTGACTGCGCCATGCTTGGTTGAAACCGTCGTACCTTCGATCAAAGGCAGCAAATCCCGCTGCACACCTTCTCTGGATACATCCCCTCCGCGCGAATCTGTACGCACAGCAACCTTGTCGATCTCATCCAGAAATACGATCCCCGACTGTTCAACGGCATGAACCGCTTCCTTGGTCACGCTCTCCATATCAAGCAGCTTATCCGCTTCTTCCTCCACCAGAATGTCATAGCTTTCCGACACCTTCAGCTTGCGCGTCGAGGTTCGCCCCGGAAACGCTTTGCCAAAAATATCGCCAAGATTCATCATCCCCATATTCGACCCCGGTTGCCCCGGTATCTCAAACATCGACATCGGATTGCTCTGATCATTCAGCTCAAGCTCAATCACCTGATCGTCCAACAGACCATCGCGCAGTTTTTTGCGAAACATCTCGCGGGTCTGTTCGCGTGCATCTGCACCCGCAACGGCTTCCACAACACGCTCTTCTGCATTGGCCACGGCTGCGTCTTTCACCTCTTCGCGCTTGAGGTCCTGTATCATGACAATCGCCGCATCCACCAAATCGCGCACGATCTGATCCACATCTCGGCCTACATACCCGACCTCGGTAAATTTCGTGGCCTCAACTTTCAGAAACGGCGCTTTGGCAAGCTTTGCTAGACGCCGCGAAATCTCGGTCTTGCCAACGCCTGTGGGCCCGATCATCAGAATGTTCTTTGGATAAACCTCGTCGCGCAGATCATCACCAAGCTGACGCCGCCGCCAACGATTGCGCAAAGCGACTGCCACAGCCCGCTTGGCGTCCTTCTGTCCGATTATGAAACGGTCCAGCTCCGATACAATCTCGCGCGGTGTCAGGTTTGTCATGCTCGTCCTTCAAAAATTGGCGCCCGCTCTTGGCGAAACGCTGCAAACGCTGTGCGATTTAAGCATTTGACGCAGAATTGCCAATGCAAAGACACGATTTACTGCAGGTGAGCAACCGTGCGACGTTTCGAATTGTGGTTTTTGCAGCAATGCTTGAAAAAAAGACGCAAAGAACCTCAGGATCACCGATCAAAGAACAGGCCAAACACACATGTCAGAAATTTCCTATGATGACTTTGCAAAAGTCGATATCCGCGTTGGCACCGTCACACGCGCAGAACCCTACCCAGAGGCGCGCAAACCCGCGATCAAGCTTTGGGTCGATTTTGGCGCAGAGATTGGCGAACGGAAGTCCTCAGCCCAGATCACCGTCCACTACACACCGGACGAACTGGTTGGTCGTCAGGTGATGGGCGTGGTCAACTTCCCACCGCGTCAGATCGGCAAATTCATGTCTGAAGTGCTGGTGCTTGGATTCATGGATGAAAACGACGCTGTGGTGCTAAGCGGTCCTGGCCAAGTCGTCCCAAACGGCGCAAAACTGTGCTAATCCCCCACGGCTTCACGCCAATGGCGACGGCATAGGGACACATAAGTTTCATTGCCGCCAACTTGAATTTGAGGCCCGGCTTTCATGGCGTTGCCGTTCTCGTCCTGCCGGATCACCATCGTCGCTTTGCGCCCGCAATGGCAAATCGTGCGGATTTCCCGCATCTCGTCTGCCAGCGCCAGTAGCGAGGCCGAGCCGGGGAACAACTCGCCCTGAAAATCCACACGCAGCCCATAGCACATTACCGGCACGCCCAGATCATCAACTGCACGCGCCAATTGCCAGACCTGATCCTTGGTCATCCACTGCGCCTCGTCCACCAGCACGCAGGCGATCTCTGACTTGGCCTGTCGCACTTGGATCATCGCAAACAGATCGGTCTCTTGCGAAAACGTATCTGCCTCTGCGTCAATCCCGATCCTTGAGGCGATCTTGCCCTGACCTGAGCGATGATCAAAATTCGCGGTCAGCAGATAGGTTTCCATCCCGCGTTCTTTGTAATTGTAGGCCGCTTGCAACAGCACAGTGCTCTTGCCCGCATTCATCGTGGAATAGTTGAAATAGAGCTTGGCCATCGTCGGTTATGGGCGCTCCAGCGCCACCGCTGTTCCTTCACCGCCACCAATGCAAATCGCGGCCATACCGCGCTTGACGTCACGCGCTTCCATTTCGTGAAGCAGCGTCACAAGGATCCGCGCACCCGAAGCCCCAATCGGATGCCCAAGCGCGCAGGCGCCGCCATTCACATTGAGCTTGTCACGCGCCACACCAAGCTCCCGCATGAAGGCCATCGGCACTACCGCAAACGCCTCATTCACTTCCCAAAGATCAACATCCTCAGCCGCCCACTCAATCTTATCCAGCAACTTGCGCGCCGCAGGCACAGGTGCCGTCGCAAACCGCCCCGGCGCTTGGGCATGGCTTTGATGGCCCAAAATGCGCGCCCTTACGGGGCGACCCTGTGCCTTGGCATCACTTTCGCGCATCAGGACCAACGCCGCCGCTCCATCGGAGATCGACGAGGAATTAGCCGCCGTCACGGTACCCTCTTTGCGAAACGCAGGCTTCAAATGCGGGATCTTCTCAGGCCGTGCATTGCGCGGCTGTTCATCGCTTTCAATCGTCACATCGCCCTTGCGCGTGCTCACGACAACCGGCGCGATCTCAGCCGCAAAATCCGCCTTCAGCGCCGCATCCAATGATCCAAGCGCATAATCATCCTGCTCCTTGCGGGTAAACTGATACTCCTCTGCACAATCCTCCGCAAAGGTCCCCATCAAACGCCCCTTTTCATAGGCGTCCTCCAAACCATCCAAAAACATATGATCCTGCGCACCCGAATGCCCAAGCCGCGCCCCGTCGCGCATATTGGGCAAGAGGTAAGGCGCATTGGTCATGCTCTCCATCCCACCGGCAACCACCACATCGCCATTCCCCAGTGCGAGCTGATCATGGGCCATCATCACCGTTTTCATACCAGAGCCGCACATCTTGTTGAGCGTCGTGGCTGGAACCTCTTCGCCCAAGCCCGCCTTAAACCCGGCCTGACGCGCAGGCGCTTGTCCCTGACCCGCTGGCAGAACATTGCCCATCAAAACTTCCGAAACTTCAGACGCAGCAATCCCTGCCCGCTCCAACGCAGCCTTGATCGCAACACCGCCAAGATCAGACGCGCTCAAAGCACTCAGCTCACCCTGAAAACCTCCCATCGGCGTGCGGGCTGCACCTGCGATAACGATTGGATCAGACATAGGAAGCTCCTCCGTAAAACGTCCCGCTATCAATACGTGTGCAGGTGATTTCAGGCAAGAACTGCGTTACGGCAAACGCGCAATCCGCTCCAAAAGCAAATCAAAAAAGCCGTCGCGATCTACGTCCTTGATCCACACCGCATTGGCTTCGCGCCCCGAAACCCGCCACCAATCCGCAACGGTCGCGCCCATCGTCAATTCTGACGCAGTTTCAACCTGCACATTGATGTGGCGCCCTTTGTAAAGCTCCGGTTTCAGCAAATAGGCGATCACATTAGGATCATGCAGCGGCCCACCTTCCGAGTTGTACTTCTCCACGTCAAAGCGCTCAAAGAAATCCAACAGGTCGGCCGTGGCTGGACCACAGGCATTGGGCAATGCGCGAAACGCATCCACGCTCTTACGGCTGGTCAGCGCTTTATGGGTAACATCAAGCGGCATCACCACAATCGGAACGCCGGAGTTAAACACAACTGACGCCGCATGGGGATCAACATAGATGTTGAATTCCGCACTCGGGGTGACATTGCCACCCTCAAAAAACCCACCGCCCATCAGCACGATTTCCTGAATGCGATCCGCGATTTCAGGCGCACGGTTGAGCGCTAATGCAATGTTGGTCAGCGGTCCCAAAGGGCAAAGCGTCACACTGCCCTTGGGTTGTTCCAACAGCGTCTGCACAATGAAATCCACACCGTGCATGTCCTGCAACGGCATCGTGGGCTTCGGCAAATCCGGGCCATCCAAACCGGTTTTTCCATGCACATATTCCGCCGTCACAAGTGGGCGCAGCAAAGGGCAAGCCGCGCCTGCAAAAACCGGCATATCAGCCCGCCCGCTCACTTCACAAATCTTGCGTGTGTTCAGCTCTGTCAGCGAAAGCGGCACATTTCCAGCCACCGCCGTGATCCCAAGCACATCCAACTCAGGGGATGCGAGGGCCAGCATAATGGCCACCGCATCATCTTGCCCGGGGTCTGTGTCTATGATGATCGAGCGGGCCATGTGATCCCTTGCTTCAGGTTTCAGCGATTGCCGCGCACCAGCTTTTCATAGTCCTCTGCGATTGAGCGTGTCAGCGCGCCAACCTCAAACGAATAGTCCGCGATCTGACCAACCGGCGTCACTTCCGCCGCAGTTCCTGTCAGCCAGCACTGCTGAAAACCCTCAAGCTCACCGGGATCAATATGGCGCTCAATCACCTTGACGCCGCGCTTCTCGAGCAGGCCAATAACCGTCTGCCGCGTCAGCCCGTTGAGGAAACAATCGGGCGTCGGCGTATGCACCTCGCCGTCCTTCACGAAGAACACATTCGCGCCTGTCGCCTCAGCAACATAACCGCGATAATCCATCATCAGCGCGTCAGAGCAGCCCTTCTTCTCGGCCTCATGCTTGGACATCGTGCAAATCATATAAAGACCGGACGCCTTGGCAAAACATGGGATCGTCTCAGGGCTTGGCCGCTTCCATTTGGAAATATCAAGCTTGGCACCCTTCATCTTGGCATCCCCATAATAGGCACCCCATTCCCAAACTGCGACCGCCATGCGCACCGGATTTGCCGCAGACGCGACACCCATATCTTCGCCCGAACCCCGCCAACAAACCGCACGAACATAAGCGTCCTTCAGGCCATTTGCATCCATCGCGGCCTTCTTCGCGGCTTCGATTTCATCAACCGAGTAGGGCACAGGAATGTCCATCATCTCGCCGGATTTTATCAGGCGCTCGGAATGTTCCCGACCCTTGAAAATGACCCCGCCATAGGCCCGCTCACCTTCAAAAATCGCAGAACCATAATGCAAACCATGGGTCAGAATATGCACATTTGCATCGCGCCATGGCACCATTTTTCCATCCAGCCAGATTTGGCCGTCGCGATCATCATATGCACCCGCCATGGGTTCATCCTCCCTAAAATTTGCACATATTGCGCAAAACCGTGTCAATACGACAGTAAATTACGTTTGATGAAGAATCAGCTAACATTCACCCCTTGGAAAGTCAACAAGACTGACATAAAATCAGGAACAATGTGATTTGCTGAAAGAAACCAACCCGTGTCACGCGACCCAAGCCATTCCGAAGACGGCCTTCGCTTTCTGACAGACGAGCAATTGCTGATCGGCGTAGAGCTGATGTTTTTCGCCTATCGCGGTTTCACCTCGGATCCAGACCGCATCTTGAGCGAGTTTGACGGTGGCAAATATGGTCGCGCCCACCACCGGGTTATCCACTTTGTGAATCGAAAGCCCGGCCTCGCGGTCAAAGAGCTGCTGGGTATCCTTGGGATAACAAAACAATCGCTGAACCGTGTGCTGCGGGAGTTGCAAACCGACGGCCTTGTGGACAGTCGGATCGGCGAAGAAGATCGGCGCGAGCGCAACCTATTCCTCACGGAAAAAGGCAAAGAACTGGAAAGCGATCTAAGCAAAGCGCAATACGCACGAATGCGCCAAGCCTATAAGGATGCAGGATTTGAGGCTGTACAGGGCTTTCGAAAAGTGCTCGAAAACATGATAGATCCGGAGCTAAGGTCACAAATCCGACCCTCCCGAAAGGAATACGAATGACTGATGGTATCGAACAACCCGATGCCCACCTGCTGATTGTCGACGATGATGAGCGTATCCGTGGCCTCCTGCGCAAATTCTTGGCGCGTCATTCCTATTGGGTCACCCCGGCGCGAGACGCAGCGCATGCGCGTAAACTGTTGGCCGGCCTAGAATTCGATCTGATCGTGCTCGATGTCATGATGCCCGGTGATGACGGGATCACGCTCACCCGTGAGCTGCGCGAAACCTTGACCACGCCTATCTTGTTGCTGACTGCCAAAGGCGGAACGGACGAGCGGATCGTTGGCCTTGAAGCTGGTGCGGACGACTACCTTGCCAAGCCGTTTGAGCCCAAAGAGCTGTTGCTGCGTATCAATGCGATTTTGCGCCGGGTGCCTAAATCCGAGGAACTGATCGAGCCGCCAAAGACGCTCCACATGGGCGATGTGCGCTACGATCTGACCCGTGGCGAGATGTGGAAAGGGCAGGAGATGATCCGCCTGACTGCCACCGAAAGCGCGCTGATGCGGATTTTCTCTTCGCAACCCAACACACCCGTTAGCCGCGGCAGTCTCGTGGAAAGTCTCGGGCGCGACGACGGCCAAGCGCAGGAGCGCGCCGTCGATGTTCAGATCACCCGGCTTCGGCGCAAAATCGAAGCGGATCCCAAATCACCTCGTTATTTGCAAACAGTGCGCGGGGCGGGATACATGTTGGCACCGGACTAAATCGTTTCGCTCACCAAACAATCCGCTTTCCAGCCCAATCAAAAAAACCACCGCTGTCCGCGCTGCTCAGACCCTCAATGACACGCAGCAAATTTGCCGCTGCATGATCTGGGCTCACCGTCTCGCGGGCGAACTTGTCAGACAAACTCGTGGCCACAGTTCCGGGATGTAGCGCCACACAAATCCCCTGCTTATGACTGCGCTTGACCTCAATCGCTGCTGTATGAATCAACTGATTGAGCGCCGCCTTTGCTGCTCTGTAGGAATACCATCCACCTAAGCGATTGTCGCCAATTGACCCCACCCGCGCCGAGAGCGCTGCAAATACGCAGCGTCGATCGCGCGGCATGTGGCTCAAAGCGCATTTTAGCACCAAAGCAGGACCGACCGCATTGAGCGCAAATTGTGCTGCGAGATTTTCGGCCGTTATATGGCGCAATGATTTCTCTGGGCCGATCCCGTCAATTTCCAGCGCGCCAGTAGCAACCAAAACCAGATCATATGACCCATCCAAACGCGCGAACGCATCTGCAATGCTGTCCTCACAAAGCAAATCGAACCCATCTTCGCGTCGGGACAATCCAGTGACATCGCTGCCCTGTTTCTTAAGTGCGCGAACCAATGCCTGACCGATACCACCGGACGAACCAATCACGAGGGATCTGTGCGCCGACATCTATTTGCGCGGATGGGCTTTTGCATACACGTCCATCAAATGGGTTTGATTGACGGCTGTGTAAACCTGTGTCGTCGAAAGCGATGCATGGCCCAACAGCTCCTGAATTGCCCTTAGATCACCCCCGGCCTCTAGCAAATGGGTCGCAAAAGAATGCCGTAGCGCGTGCGGCGTTGCTGTCGCGGGAAGACCAAGTGCCGTACGTGCCATTTGCATGGTTTTTTGCACCGTACGCGCATTCAGACCACCGCCACGCGCGCCCAAAAACAACGCCCGTTCTTTGGCTTCTGGGAATGGGCACACATCGCGGTAAAGCTCAACTGCGTCTTGTGCCGCTGGCAGAACCGGAACGATCCGCTCTTTGTTGCCTTTGCCGATTATGCGCAAACTCTCCGTCAACGGAACATCCCCGCATGTAAGGCTCAGCGCCTCAGAAATCCTCAAACCGCAACCATAGAGCACGGTGAGCACCGCAGTATCTCGCGCAGCAATCCAAGCGGTCGGGTTGACGATATCGGGGCTGTCAATCAACGCTTGGGCTGCTTCTGGCGACACTGGGCGCGGCAGCCGCTGTTTGGTTTTGGGCGTTCGCGTTGTCAAAATGGCGGAAACATCCATTTCGTTGGACTGCGCCAACCATGTGAAGAAACTTTTGACCGCGGATAAACTCCGCGCCATCGACCGCGCCGACACCTTTCCAGTTCGCCGATGTGCCATCCATGCGCGCATGTCACTCTGCGAAATTTGAGATAAACCGGCCAGCGTTACCACTTTGCCATGATATCCCACCAGAAAGCCTAGAAAGCCAGAAACGTCGCGCCGATAAGCCTCAATTGTATGGGGCGAGGCATCGCGCAGGCTTGTCAAATGGGTCAACCATTGAGCTAAAAGGTCTTCTGCCGCGGTCTCGTTCACGCCAACCAGCGGCGCATTGATTTCTCAAAAACCTCACCAAGGAAGGCAAGCAGGTCAATGCCTTGTTGCGGGTTAAACCGTTTTTCATCAAGCGCGCCAATGGCCAGCAAACCGGGTGTTGTGCCGGGTCCAAAATCAAGCCGGATCAAAGCCTCAGACCCAATATCCTCCCGCCCGTATATGATGGTGGAGGTCCGTGGGGCTTCGCGCAGCATCACCCTTTGGCCAGTCGCGGCAAAATTTGTCCCAAAATATGTTGCAGCACCATTTAACGGCAGGCCGATAACGGACTGATTTAGATCCCCAACAGGCCCTAATGGCGCACCCGCACGGGTATCTTTGCCTTCAAGGCAAAGCGTCACCGTCTCTATCGACAAAATACCCGGTAGTTCAGTTGCGTAGGCTTCAATGAAACCATTGAACGTGGTGGGCTCTAGTATGCTCAGCGCTGCGCGATGAATCTGATTGGTCCCGGCAAGATTCTCATAAGCGGCCGCAATCACATCGCGGTGAGTATCCTCAAGACGATCCAGCCGATCTTCAAGCCGATCCACCAGCACACCGCGCAGATCAACCACGTTACGACCTTGCGCACCATTGGCCTCAATCAGTGCCTGAATAACAGCACGATCTTCCAAAATAATGCGCGGATCCCGAAGGATCGTATTTTTTATCTCAAGAAGTGCAGGATCGGCCACGGACATGCTCAACCTCGTTACTTACGCCCCACCTACTGAACTTTAACACATCTCCTCCGTATTTCGAAAACAATTAGCGGCTCTTCGGCGCGGTTTTCGCCCAGTCTGACATAAATGCCTCAAGAGCCTTATCCCACAACGGGGTGATCCCCAATCGGCGCACTATTCGTAAAGTGGTTGGCCGTCGTGATGGAAGCCGCCGGAATTTCCGTCGTTCAGCTCTTTGATTTCACTGATCTCGGCGGTATCTACGAAGGACTTCATTTTGCAGGTCCTAGGTTTTGAACCATGGGCCTCGCGATTGTCTTATCCATGGGTCACATCGTTGGAACCACTCAGATCAGACCACAAATACCCACCCCGCGTTTTTGGCGAAGGGGAGTTGGTTGCTGTGCAGACCACGCAACCCATCGACAAAACGCTCGATTACAAGGCGCCTCCCGGCGGCGTTCGCATTGGTGCATTGGTCGAAGTGCCTCTTGGACCGCGCCGTGTGATTGGTGTCGTTTGGGGCGACGGTATCGGTGGTTTTGATCTCAGTAAGGCGCGTGCAATCGGGGCAGTTCTTGATGTTCCGCCCATGGATGAAAAAATGCGTCAGTTTCTGGAAAAAGTGGGGGCCTATACGCTGACGCCGATGTCAACGATGCTTCGTTTGGCTTTGCGCGCACCCGGCCTTGGTGGGCCACCGGGAATGCGGAAAGTGTACCGCATGGGCTTTGAAGCACCCGCAAAGATGACATCCGCGCGCGAGAAAGTGCTGGCTGTGCTGGAGGATCATGATGGATTTGACTTCGGGTTGAAGGAACTGGCGGACATGGCAGGCGTGTCCGGGTCCGTCGTGAAAGGGCTGGTTGAAAGCGGTGCGGTTCTTGAAATCAACGAACCACGTGACGCACCTTTTCCGCGCCTAGATCCTGCGATGCCGGGAAAAGAATTATCTGAGGGTCAGGCGGCCGTCGCCAAGGATTTGCGCGTTCGACAAGAAGCAGGCGGTTACTCGACAGTCCTGCTAAAGGGCGTCACGGGTTCTGGCAAAACTGAGGTCTATCTGGAAGCGGTCGCAGCCGCTTTGCAGCAGGGTCGTCAGGCGTTGGTTTTGTTGCCGGAAATTGCGCTCACCGTAGAGTTTTTGGCACGGGTCGAAGAACGTTTTGGCGCTCGACCTGCGGAATGGCATTCTGGCGTGACCATGGCTGCTAAACGCCGGTGTTGGAAAGCGGTTGCAGCAGGGGATGTCCAGCTTGTTGTGGGCGCACGATCTTCACTGTTTTTGCCGTTCACGGATTTAGGTTTGGTTGTGGTCGATGAGGAGCATGATGGCTCTTACAAACAAGACGATGGGGTTTTGTATTCGGCGCGGGATATGGCCGTATTACGGGCTTCGCTGACTGGGGCATTGGTCGTTTTGGCTTCCGCGACTCCTTCTCTTGAAAGCTGGGCCAACGCAAAATCCGGCAAATATGCGCGCCTCGAACTGCCTGAGCGTTTTGGCGTGGCGCGACTTCCAGAGATGCAAGCAGTCGACATGCGCCATGACGCGCCGGGCAAGGGTCGCTGGATTTCTGATACAGTCGCACGGGAGGTTTTCGCGCGCCTTGAACGCGATGAGCAATCGCTGTTGTTTTTGAACCGGCGCGGCTATGCACCCGTGACGCAATGCCGGAAATGTGGTGAGGCAATCGGCTGTGCGGATTGTGATGCGCGCATGGTCGAGCACCGGTTTCATGCGCGCCTCATTTGCCATCAATGTGGGGAAAGTCGAGCTGTGCCGCCTCGTTGTCCCAGCTGTGATGCAGAGGATAGCTTGAATGCGATAGGGCCCGGTGTAGAGCGCCTGGCGGAGGAGGCGGTCGAGCGGTTCCCTGATGCAGAAATAGCCATTTTGTCATCTGATATGGCCCTCTCAGCGCGAGCCCTAAAAGCGCGGATTGAGGACATTGCCCGTGGCGGGGCGGACATTATTATCGGCACTCAGCTTGTTGCCAAAGGGCATAACTTTCCGCTGCTCACACTGGTTGGTGTGATTGATGCCGATCTGGGATTGCAGGGCGGCGATCTTCGTGCGGCCGAAAAAACGTTTCAACTCGTGCGGCAAGTTGCAGGTCGCGCTGGGCGGGCGGATAAGCCTGGGCTTGCCTTGGTCCAGACCCATCAACCGTTGCATCCGGTAATCGAGGCGATCTTAAGTGGGGATGAAGAAGAGTTTTGGGAAGCGGAGGCTGCTGTGCGCAAGGCCGCTGGATCCCCACCCTATGGGCGCATGGCCGGTATTATTGCGTCCGGGCCGGATCTGGGTGCGTTGGAGGCGATGTGTCGTGGCATGGCGCGAAATTCTGGGGCACTCGCTCAAGCTGGAGTTCAGGTTTTTGGCCCCGCCCCTGCACCAATTGCGCGTGTGCGTGGGCGGCACCGGCTGCGGTTCTTGCTGAAGGCGGCGAAGTCAGCACCAATGCAGGCTGCCATTTCAGCTTGGTTGCGCCCTGTTGAGGTGCCTGCTCAAGCCCGTATTGCTGTAGACATCGACCCGCAGAGTTTCTTCTAGGCTTTGGAAATTGAGGCGCAAGAGCGCCATTAGATTTGCTTGCCGTCTCGCGGTTGGGATGCGCACGAAAAAGGGCGCCAGCTTGGAGCGGCGCCCTTTTTGAAATCAATCTGTTGAGATCAATCTTTACGTTTGACTGACTTCCAGAGTTGCTTGTTTGTGAAGTAGAGCAGCACTGTGAAGAAGGCCAAGAATGTAACGCCGACGAGACCGAAGCGCTGGCGTGCCATCATTTTTGGCTCGGCAGTCCACATCAAGAAGGCGGCTACGTCTTCAGACATATGGTGGAGGTCGTTGGCGTGCTCATCGTCGAAATCCACAAGTCCATCTTCAAGGGGTGGGCCCATGGAAATCCAACCGCCCGGAAAGGCAGTGTTTTCATAGAGGATAACGCCTGCTTCTTCTTTTTCTTCCCCGGTGTAGCCAGACAAGAGCGACGCGATGTATTCCGGACCGCCCATGCCGTAGAAGAACTGGTTGATGCCAGAGCCATAAGGGCCGTGGAAGCCAGCACGTGCCTTTGCCATTAGGCTGAGGTCAGGTGCACCAAGCGATGTATTCGCAGGGAACTTATCTTGTGGCTTGGCCGTGCGGGTATCGCCCAGCTCCGCATCGGGGCCATCGTCAGCAACTTCCCATTCCTTGGCATAAGCCTTCATCTGATCTTCTGGCAGATGTGGGCCTCCCTCGTCTGAGAGGTTGCGGAAATAGACCTGACGCAAACCGTGGCACGCTGCGCACACCTCGGTATAGACCTTCAAGCCGCGCTGGAGCTGGTTTTGATCGAATTTCCCAAACGGCCCCTCAAAGGAGAAGTCGAAATCTTCGATATGGCCTGCGCCGCCCGCTGCCATTGCACTTGCCCCGGTGAGGGAAAGTGCAAGGCTGAGGGCAATTGATTTGAACAGTTTCATTTTCTCAAACCCTCTGTCTTATTCTGCCGGCTGCGCCGAGGCGTCAGCTGCTTTGGGTGGGTAATGGGCGTCAAAATCCGCCTCGATTGTATCTGGTGTTGCATCCGGTGTTTCCAGCACGCCCAAGAGCGGCAGGATCACAAGGAAATACGCGAACCAGTAGGCCGATGCGATCAGTGAGATCGTGGAGTAAGGCGGCTCTGCTGGCATTGCGCCACACCACATCAGGACCACGAAGTCGATCACGAGAAGCGCGAACCACCATTTGAAGCTTGGGCGGTAACGGCCTGAGCGGACAGATGATGTGTCGAGCCATGGTGCGAGCGCCATCACCGCGATCGCGCCAAACATTGCGAGCACACCGAAGAACTTCGCGTCGATGATGCCACCGGTCACAGTTTCGACCAGCATCACGACCCAGACATCCGCGGTGAACGCACGCAGGATCGCGTAGAATGGCAAGAAGTACCATTCGGGAACGATATGTGCAGGTGTCGCAAGCGGGTTCGCTTCGATGTAGTTATCCGGGTGACCCAGATAGTTTGGCATGAAGCCGACGATTGCCACGAAAATCGTGAGGATCAACATCAGTGCGAACAGGTCTTTGATCACATAGTAGGGCCAGAAGGGAACGGTATCTTTCGCCGCTTCATCTTTGGAGCCGCGACGCACCTCAACACCCGTCGGGTTGTTGTTGCCCGTGGTGTGGAAGGCCCAGATATGGACCATAACAAGGCCAGCGATCACGAATGGCAGGAGGTAATGCAGCGAGAAGAAGTGCTGCAGGGTTGAGTTGCCAACCGCAGGTCCGCCGAGCAGCCATGTTTGCAACGCGCCGCCGATACCCGGGATCGCGCCAAAGAGGCCGGTGATCACGGTCGCACCCCAGAAGGACATTTGGCCCCAAGGAAGCACGTAACCCATGAATGCTGTGCCCATCATCGCGAGATAAATGAACATACCGATGATCCATGTGATCTCGCGCGGTGCCTTATAAGACCCGTAGTAGAGGCCTCGGAAGATATGCGCGTAGACCGCGAGGAAGAACAGTGAAGCACCGTTCATATGCAAATAGCGGATGATATGGCCCGCATTCACGTCGCGCATGATGTGCTCAACGCTGTCAAAAGCCATGTCCACATGTGGCGTGTAATGCATCACAAGCGCGATACCTGTGCCGATTTGCAGGGCCAGGCAGAAAGTGAGGACAATGCCCCAGATCCACATCCAGTTGAGGTTTTTGGGGGTTGGGATCATCAGCGTGTCATAGAGCAATCCTGCAATAGGAAGGCGCTGATGGAGCCATTTTTCGAAGTTGGACTTCGGTTCGTAGTGGTCGTGCGGAATACCAGCCATCTCTCTACTCCTTAACCGAGCTTAATTACGGTGTCGGACACGAAACGTGCAACCGGGACCGGAAGGTTTGTTGGCGCTGGGCCTTTGCGGATGCGGCCTGCTGTGTCGTAGTGCGAGCCGTGGCAAGGGCAGAACCAACCGCCAAAATCGCCAGCGTCGCCAAGTGGAACACAGCCAAGATGGGTACAGACGCCCATCATCACGAGCCATTCGCCATTTGGATCAAGAGCGCGGTTTTTATCGGCCGCTTCTTCTTCGCCGCGCAGGTTCTCGTTGCGGGCTTCGCCGTCAGGGAGGCTTGCCAGATCAACATCTTTGGCAGCGTCGATTTCGTCCTGGGTGCGGCGGCGAATAAACACCGGCTTGCCGAGCCACTGAACCGTGAGCTGAGTGCCCGGTTCAACATCGGCCACATCGACCTCGATCGAGCTGAGCGCCTGAACGTCTGCACTCGGGTTCATCTGGTTGACCAGACCCCAAACAGCTGCAACGCCAGCGACAGCGCCGGTGGATGCAGTTGCGACATAAAGGAAATCTCTGCGAGTGCCCTGGTCGTCGTCGTGATTTGACACTGGGTTTCTCCCTTTCGGCTTTGCCTTGAACACAAGGCGGAATTCACTCAAAAACGCGGCGAACCGCGCGGTTTGGCGCACTATCTAGTCTGTTCGTGCGAGTAGGTCCATCGGACTTTGCGACGCATGTAATGCTAAGGGGTTAATAAATGGAACTCGCGGCCTTTCAACCCGATATTGCGCCAAATTTGGGTGCAATGATCCGTTTAACCACCTGTTTCGGACTGGGACTCGACGTTATTGAGCCTTGTGGCTTCCCGGTTTCGGATAAAACCTTGCGTCGTGCGGCGATGGATTACACGGAAAATGCGGTCATTCGGCGTCATATTGATTGGAATCACTTCAAAAAGAATCGCCTGAGCGGGCGTTTGGTTCTTTTGAGCACCAAGGCGCAATCCAATCTTTGGGATTTCGAGTTTGCCGCCAGTGACACGCTATTGGTGGGCCAAGAATCAAGCGGTGTGCCGGATTATGTGCGAGAGTACTGCGATGAAGCAGTGACGATTCCCATGCCCGGTGGCGGTCGGTCTTTGAATGTGGCGATGGCGGCGGGGATGGTTGTTGCGGAGGCGTCGCGGCAATTATCAAAGACGTGAAAATTGGGCTATGGACGGTTCGCGGCTTGGGACTTAACATTTGGTAAAGCCCACAATCAGGACCCCTCATATGCGCCGTTTGCTTGTTTCTACACTTCTTACCTGTTCCCTTGCCGCGCCAGCAGCCGCGGAGTGGCAGCTTTCGCTATATACAGGGTATCAGACCGCGCCGCATTCGACGGTGGACGGCAACGATCCGGGTGGCGTGGGTGCGTTTGATTTTACCGCAGGTTGGGACGGGCGATCTTTTAGCGCGCCGCCGTTTTACGGGATTCGCGCGACCCATTGGCTGAACGAGCGTTGGGGTTATTCGATCGATTTCAATCACAACAAAGTCTACGCAAACAATGAAACGCTGGCCGCTAGCGGGTTTGAAACGCTGGAATTTACGGATGGAATCAACACCTTAACCGTTAGCGCCATGCGACGTTGGCAGCGGGACGGCTCGCGCTGGACGCCCTATGTTGGTGCGGGTCTTGGGGTTTCGCTGCCGCATGTGGAAGTGCAATCCTCAGCAGCGGCGACGCGGACGTTTGAGTATCAGATGGGCGGTGTTGTGGCGAATTTGCAGCTTGGGATCGAGTATGCCGTAAACGAAAAGTGGTCGGTCTTTGGCGAATACAAAGGCAACTATATTCCATTGGATGTTGATCTGGTTGGGGGCGGGTCTTTGAAGACTGATTTGATCACGAATGCGCTTAATATGGGTGTGAGTTACCGATTTTAAATCAAACACTTAACCCCAAAAACACCGCTGCACAGTTCCGGCACGCATATGCTGTGTGCAGTGCACTGCACAGCCTTCAGTCGTAACTTTCCGATTAATTTTGAACCGAAACGTTAACGGGAGATTGAGATGAGCAGTTTCGAAATTCTGGACATGACCGAGGCCCACCACGGACAAGCCACCGACATTTGGACAGCGGGCTGGACTCAAGGCCACGCTGCGGTGGTGCCTGCAGAACTGATTGCTTTGCGCACAGCTGAGAGCTTTCGCATTAGGCTGACGAGTCACATTCCCAACACACGGGTTATCATCAAAGAGGCAGAGGTCATTGGGCTATGCATCATCAAGGATGCGGAGGTTTATCAAATGTATGTGGGCAAAAGCGCACAAGGGACCGGGGCCGCGCAAGCGTTGATGGCAGATGCTGTGACACGCATCGCGGAGGCCGGGCACCAAACGGCTTGGCTTGATTGCGCGGTTGGAAACGCGCGGGCAGCACGGTTTTATGAAAAGTCAGGTTGGACCAATAGGGGTACTAAGTTGGTCGCGCTGGAAACCCTTGACGATCCATTTGAGCTGGAGATTTGGCGGTATGAAAAGAGCGTTGGCTAAAAGCGCTCAATCCAGTTTGATGCCAAAATGATGCAAAAATTTGGATCAAAACTCACTTCTTCACACTGGCCCCGCCTGCAAAAGGGGTAATTTGCGCAAGTCACCGCCTGTTCCCAAAACAGAGGCAAATTTCACACATTTGTGATGGACATCTTCCCGCTATTATAATTGGTTAAGAAATAGTTAACAGCCAAGGGTCCCCCAACCATGCCGACACAAACTACGCCAAAAAAATCAAAATCGATGTTCAATAGACAGTTTTTGAGTGGGGCTGCTTTGTCGTTTGGCCTGATGAGTGCTGTCTCAGTTCAAGCACAGGAACTGTGTTCTTCATATTCAGTTGTTCGCGGCGACACCCTGAGCGCCATTGCAAATAGCGTCAACTTGGAGGGCGGCTTTCAGGCGCTGTTCAGCGCCAACTCAAATATTCTCGATAATCCCAATCTGGTCGAAATTGGGCAGATTCTGCAAATACCCTGTGCGAACGGCGCGCTTCCCGGTGCATCAGCCAGCGCGGACAGCGGCGCCACGAGATCAATTCCGGTAACATCAACACCGGACCGCCCGCTGCGCATTGTGACAGGAAGCGGTTATGCGCCGTTCACCGATGAAGATCTTGAAGGTGGCGGTGCGTTGGCTGTGATGGTCAATCGCGCGATTACCACTGGAAACCCGGATCAGGATTTCAACATCACCTTCGTGAACGACTGGGGATCCCATCTTGAGAGCCTGTTGCCCATTGGCGCAATGGACATGACCTTCCCTTGGTTTAAGCCGGATTGTTCCAAGGTTGAATTCTTGTCAGCCGCCAGTGCCAATCGCTGCACGGGCTTTAATCATTCTGCACCGCTTTATGACGCGCTTGTTGGGTTCTATACGCTCAATGGCAGCAGATACGCAGGCGCTACAACATATGCCCAGTTGCAAGGTGCGCGGCTTTGTCGTCCTGAGGCTTGGTTCACCCATGATCTTGAGGGCGTTCAGTTGATGCCGCCAAATGTGGAGCTGACCCGGCCTGTTCCGCAGGCTGGCTGTTGGCAACTGCTGCTTGATGGTGAGGTTGATGTTGTGACCCTTGAGGCGCTTGCAGCGGAGGAAGACTACCGCGAGCTTGGCCTCAGCGATCAGATTGCCAATATTGACGCGCTGGCATCAAAACAGACGCTGCATGTGTTTGTGGCCAAGAACAACAAATTTGCAAATGAGGCCTTGCCGATCATCAATGCAGGTCTTGAAAACTTACGCCTTTCTGGGGAGTGGTTTGAAATTGTTCGTTCTGGTATCCTTGAGACTGTCGAAAACTGAACACTAGGCTCGGTGTGATGCGTCGCATTGCACCGGGGCTTGCCAACAAGATGAGACGTGTTGATAGACGTCTCATCCACTGAGGTTAGATATGCAAACGCATCGTAGCATCAACACCTTAACGAGTATTCTGAGACGTGCATGGCTTGTTGTCGCCGTGATATTTTCACTTCTGCTGCCGGTGACTGGAACCGCGCAGGACAAACCGACAGTCAGCCTGCGTTTTGCCAATGGGCAGGACAGTATTTCCGGGCCGCTCGTCGATTTTAAGGACGAAAAGTTCTTCATCGAGGCCTCAATCGGGTTGGTTGCGATTCCGACAAATGGGGTGATTTGTGTTGGCGAGGCCTGTCCTGAGGGCACGCGGCTTGAGATTGACAACGCAGCGGTTGTGCTGACGTCCAAGGATGGGACGGTGACGATCTCAGGTGATTTGATCGAGATTGACAACAACGAGTATGTGCTGGCGACCGTGGTTGGCGAGCAGCGCATTGCAGCGGACATGGTCAATTGTGCGGGTCAGGGCTGTTTGCCGCTGGCGTCTGATTTGCCGGCGGACAAGACTGTTGAGCTGACGGCGGGTGAGACCACGTTGAAGGGCAAGTTGATCCGGTTTGAAAACAACTCCTTTGTTTTGGATCACGCGGAGATGGGTGTGATTCGTGTCAGTGCCAGCAAATTCGGTTGTGCGGGCCCGGGTTGCCCTTGAGCATTTTTGGGGTTTTGGATGGGGCAGTGCGCTGTCCTGACCCTTTAAATTTCCATTGCCTGTCCTTATTGTCTGTGGAAACGACCAACTAGGATGCGCCCGTGACGGATCAACGCCCCTCTACTCCGACACTTGACCGGATTGCCTCACCCGCTGACCTTAAGGCTTTGACGGATCGCGAGCTCAGCCAGCTTGCGGATGAGCTGCGGTCTGAGACGATTTCCGCTGTGTCTGAGACGGGTGGGCATCTTGGCGCGGGGCTTGGTGTGGTGGAGCTGACGGTGGCGCTGCATGCGGTTTTTGACACGCCGCATGATCGGTTGATCTGGGATGTGTCCCATCAGTGTTATCCCCACAAAATCCTGACCGGACGGCGCGATCGCATTCGCACGCTGCGCCAAGAGGGTGGCTTGTCGGGTTTTACCAAGCGTTCGGAGAGCCCGTATGATCCCTTTGGTGCGGCGCATTCTTCGACCTCGATTTCTGCCGCTTTGGGCTTTGCCGCCGCGCGGGATCTTGGCGGTGTGCCTGAGGTGGCGTTGGGCGGTGATGCGATTGCAGTGATTGGCGATGGGGCGCTCACGGCTGGCATGGCCTATGAGGCGCTGAACAATGCTGGGTATTTAGGCAAGCGGTTGGTGGTCATCCTCAACGACAATGACATGTCAATTGCGCCGCCTGTGGGTGCGATGTCGAGTTACTTGTCGCGGCTTTATGCCGGTGCGCCCTTTCAGGAGCTGAAGGCGGCGGCTAAGGGTGCGGTTTCGCTGCTGCCGGGGCCGTTTCAGGATGGGGCGCGCCGCGCCAAGGAGATGGTCAAGACGATGACCGTGGGCGGCACCTTATTTGAGGAGTTGGGCTTTTCTTATGTGGGGCCGATTGACGGGCATGACATGGAGCAGCTTTTGTCGGTGCTGCGCACGGTGAAGGTGCGCGCCGATGGCCCGATTTTGATCCATGCGATCACCAAGAAGGGCAAGGGGTTTGCGCCGGCAGAGGCGGCGGCGGATAAGGGCCACGCGACGGCGAAGTTTGATGTGCTGACCGGCAAGCAGAAGAAATCGCCGAGCAATGCGCCGAGCTATACGAAGGTGTTCGCGCAAAGCTTGATCACTGAGGCGACGTTTGACGACAAGATCACGGCTGTGACGGCGGCGATGCCTGATGGGACGGGCCTGAACCTGTTTGCCGAGCGCTTCCCCAATCGCTGCTTTGACGTGGGCATTGCGGAGCAGCATGCGGTGACGTTCGCAGCGGGAACGGCGGCGGGGGGCTTAAAGCCGTTTTGCGCGCTCTATTCGACCTTTCTGCAACGCGGCTACGATCAGATTGTGCATGACGTGGCTCTGCAACGCCTGCCCGTGCGCTTTGCGATTGACCGCGCTGGGCTGGTGGGCGCGGATGGCGCGACACATGCGGGCAGCTTTGACATTGCCTTTCTGGCCA
>CAZQMR010000003.1:31905-37431 GCA_964594465.1 uncultured Rhodobacterales bacterium | reverse complement strand
TATGCGAGTGTGCCATGAATATCATCCAACACCCTAGCCCAAATTTTGGCCCGCGCCGTGGCACGGATCGCCCGAGCTTGGTGGTTTTGCACTATACGGCAATGGAAACGGCTGAGGCTGCGCTTGAGAGGCTGTGCGATCCAGGGCTGGAAGTGTCGGCGCATTACTTGATAGCAGAAGATGGGCGGATTTTTCAGCTGGTTGCGGATGCTGAGCGGGCTTGGCACGCGGGGGCTGGCAGTTGGGGTGCATGTCGCGACATCAATTCGCATTCGCTGGGGATCGAGTTGGCGAATACCAGTGCGGAGCCGTTTGCGGAGCCTCAGCTGGCGGCATTGGACGGGTTATTGGCGCAACTTTTGAAGGACTGGCAGATCAGTCCGGCGCATGTGCTGGGGCATTCCGACATTGCGCCGGGGCGCAAAATTGATCCGGGGCCGAAGTTTCCATGGTCGCGGTTGGCACATTTGGGCATGGCACAGACATCACCGGAAACAGCATCAGCACCTGCTGACCCAAATAGGTTTATCGCTGCGGCTCAAGTATTTGGCTATACGGCAGAGGTTGAGGGCGATCAGCTTGGGGCCTATCTGCATGCGTTTCGCCTGAGGTTTCGCCAAAACGCAGTTGGCAAGCCGCTGGATGGAACCGATGTGAGCATGATCGAAGCGCTTGCCGCGACGACACTGACCAGCTAACAGACGCATGCGGATGGCTGGATGATCGCGTGGGCGCAAGACCACGAGGAAAGTCCGGACTCCAGAAAGAAACAGCGCCGGGTAACGCCCGGCCGGGGCAACCCGAGGGAAAGCGCCACAGAGAATAGACTGCCTCGCTTGCGAGGTAACGGTGAAACGGTGGAGTAAGAGCCCACCGCGCGACTGGCAACAGAAGCGGCACGGCAAGCCCCGCTGGGAGCAACGCCAAATAGGGATCGTCAGGGTGCAAACCCGGGGCTTCTTTCGCCCCTGAGCGATCCGGGTTGGCGGCTAGAGGGTTCGCAGCAATGCGGGCTCTAGATGAATGGTCATCGGGAGAAGAGATTCGTCTCTTTTCGCTACAAAATCCGGCTTACAGGCCATCCGCAGCAAAAAATTTGGGATTTCTTGGAAAAATGTACCACTGGAGTGGGCGCGTTTTGCGTGTCTATATCTAGTGGTTGCTCGCCGCAGCGGGTCTATACCTTCGAAAAATGCAAGATTTCTTGAGGTTTTGACACGCGGACTCATCTGTGATTCACTTGTTCTATCCATTTTGGCCCATGTTTTTCCATTGATTTCCATAAAGTCCCATGTTAGCAAAATCCCACAGACGATGAAGTCGCGTGAATGCCACAGGGGCAAAAAGACCCCGAACCGAGCAGGTTTCATACAGGCCACATAAGCTTCATCACTCAAACGAATAAGATCCGACGCGCCTCGGCGAGCAGACCAAAAACAAGGGCGCAGCAGTTGGACGAGACCCAAACGATGGGACGAAGACGGCGGATTGTGAGAAATTCCACAATCCGCCTTTTTATTTCTAAGCGCACTCAGGCGCTGCAAGGCAGGATTGGACAAGCACGTGGGACGTCGGTTCAGAGGTGAATCGGTCCACAAGGTGGACGCAAAGGGCAGGGTGTCGATCCCCGCGCCCTTTCGTCGTGTGCTTGAAGAGGGTGATCCTGACTGGAACGACGGCGAAAACCCGACATTCGTGATTGTCTATGGCCGCAAAGGGCGCAACTGCCTTGAGGGCTATTCCATGCGCTCCATGGAAGAGGTCGACGATATGGTTTCGGCTCTTCCGCGCTACAGCCGGGATCGCGAAATTCTGGAACGAATGCTCAACACCCAATCGACCTATGCCAGTGTCGATGAAAATGGCCGCATCGTGCTGAGCCAAAAGCTGCGCGATAAGGTCGGCATCTCTAAAAACGCGACCTTTGCGGGCATGGGCGACAAGTTCCAGATTTGGGATCCTGAGCTTTACGACGCAGATATGGATGCCATGGATGGCGAGTTGGACGAGCGTGGTACGGATGAGGATCCTTTCGCCGTTCTGGATCGGATCCGGTCGGAGGGGTGAGCTATGCAATCTGCTGACCTGAACGACGCACCCCACATTCCCGTTTTGATTCAACCGCTTATCCAAGCAGTGTCGCCGGTTTTCGGCACTTGGATTGATGGCACATTTGGTGCTGGCGGCTACAGCAAAGAACTGCTTGCGGCAGGTGCCGCGAAGATCATTGGCATTGATCAAGACCCAAACGTCATCGCGCTAGGCGTGGATTGGGACGTATCCGACAAGGTCACGCTCAAAGAGGGGCGTTTTGGTGATCTTGATGAACTGGCGGCTGATGCTGGCGGAATTGACGGCGTGGTGCTCGACATCGGCGTATCCTCGATGCAGTTGGATCAGGCAGAGCGTGGCTTTTCTTTCATGCGTGATGGGCCGCTTGATATGCGTATGGCGCAATCGGGGCGCTCCGCGAGCGACCTCGTGAATGAGGCCCCGGCAGAAGAACTGGCGGATATTCTTTATCACTATGGCGAAGAGCGCGCCTCGCGTCGGATCGCACGGAACATTGTGTCCGCACGTGAGCTGGCGCCGATTGTCACAACCGCGCAACTCTCTGACATCATTGAGAAATCATTGCCGCGTCCAAAGCCCGGTCAACCGCATCCTGCAACCCGCAGCTTTCAGGCGTTGCGTATCGCGGTGAATGACGAACTGGGCGAATTAGCGCGCGGGCTGTTCGCAGCAGAGCGTGTGCTCAAACCAGGCGGGCTGCTTGCGGTTGTGACCTTTCACTCGCTCGAAGACCGGATCGTGAAGCGCTTCATCCAGATGCGCTCGGACACAAGTTCAGGTGGCTCGCGCTATGCTCCAGAAAGAGAACAAATAGACCCGCAATTCGAGAAAGTGACTCGCCGCGCTGTTGGCCCGGATGAGGACGAGCTCGCCGCAAACCCGCGCAGTCGGTCTGCCCGCTTGCGCGTGGCCCGCAGAACTGAGGCCGCGCCAAGCCCGCTTGACCCGCGTGCGCTTGGCCTTCCGCAACTAGGCACCACCAAACCAAAGAGGCGCAAATGAGATCCATTCTTTATACCCTTCTGATTGGTTGTTTCGTGGCAGCGGTTTATTGGGCCTATGACGTCAATTACCAAACTCGCGCGGTTGAGGCAGATATTCGCAAGCTGCGCATTGCGATCCGGCATGAAAAAGAAACCACTAAGGTTCTGGAAACTGAGTGGTCCTATTTGAACCGACCGGAGCGCCTGTCCGCGCTTGCGGAAGAGCATTTCGACTATCTGGGGCTGGCTCCCATGCGCGCGGATCACTTCGCAAGCGCTGGGATGGTGGCGTATCCGCTGCCGCCTTTTGCAGGGATTACCGAAACCATGGACGCCGCGTCCCGCGATGAAGAGGAGGTTCAGCAATGATCCGTCGCCCCTTACGCCCTCTGGCGCGTATCATTTCTCAGCGCCAGCGCGGCGAAGACCCTGACGATGGCGCACAACAAAGCCGCCGTATTGATGCAATGCGCCGCGAAAAGACCCGCGAGCGTAAACGGGCACGCACCCGGCTGATCCTGATGGGTTTGGCTTTCACAACAGCCTTTGGCGCGGTTGGCACCAAGATGGGCATGATGGCGGCTCCCTTGCCTGAAGAAGAAGCGCGGCGTGCTGGCGTTGAAATCAAATCGCGCCGGGCGGACATCGTGGATCGCAATGGCACCGTTTTGGCGACCAATATCGCAACCTCAGCACTTTATGCCCATCCACAACAGCTTATTGATAAGGTTGGAACAGCGGCGCGGCTGGCTGAGATTTTCCCGGATGTGGATGCGGCTAAGTTGCTTGAGCAATTCAACTCCAAGCGCAAGTTTCTGTGGCTCAAGCGGCGGATTTCGCCCGAGCAACAACAGGCGGTGCATGAAATTGGCGATCCCGGCCTGCTGTTTGGCCCGCGCCAAACTCGCATTTATCCCAATGGTCGCTTGGCATCGCACATCGTTGGTGGTGCCGGGTATGGCGCTGAAGGCGTGGCCGCGGCTGAGATTATCGGAACGGCTGGCGTCGAACATTGGTTCGATCAAGAACTGCGGGCAGATAATGCGGAGCCGCTTGAGCTTTCGATTGATCTCTCCGTTCAATCTGCCATTCGCCGGGTGCTCGCAGGTGGAATGCGCTTAATGAATGCAAAGGGTGCCTCTGCGGTTTTGATGGATGTCGAAACGGGTGAAGTGATCTCCATGGTTTCGCTCCCAGACTTTGACCCCAATGCACGACCTGCGCCGCCCACATCTGGCGATCAATCCGCAAGCCCGCTGTTTAATCGTGCAGCACAAGGCATCTATGAGCTTGGCTCTACTTTCAAGATTTTCACCGCTGGGCTTGCGATTGAAAGCGGTATTGCTGCGCCTTCCACGCAAATTGATACGCGCGGACCGATGAAATGGGGCAAGCACAAAATTCGCGATTTCCGCAATTACGGACCGACCCTGAGCCTGACGGATGTTGTGGTCAAATCCTCCAATATCGGGTCTGCAAATCTGGCGATTGAGTTTGGGGCGGAGCGTCAAAAGGCGATGATGAAGCAGTTTGGCTTTCTTGAACCGACGTCTGTTGAACTAGGCTCTGCCAAACTTGCTAAACCGCTGACGCCAAAGAACTGGTCAGAAATTTACGCAATTACAATCTCTTACGGTCACGGCTTGTCTGCCTCACCACTGCATCTTGCCTCCGCTTATGCAACAATTGGCAATGGCGGCAAAAAGGTAACTCCGACACTTGTAAAAGGGGCGGCACCTGCGGGTGAAGATGATCGGATCATCGCTGAGAGCACCGCAAAGGAGCTTCACAGCATGTTGCGTGCAGTTGTTGAGCGCGGCACAGCTTCGCTGGGCAAGGTTGAAGGGTATGATGTGGGTGGCAAAACCGGCACAGCGGAAAAACCGCGCCCTTCCGGAGGCTACTATAAGGAGCGGGTGATCGCGAATTTTGCAGCGTTGTTTCCATCTGCCGACCCAAAATATGCGCTTGTCGTGACATTGGACGAACCGGTCGAGCGTTCTGGTGCCAAACCGCGCCGCACGGCTGGTTGGACCGCCGTGCCGGTCGCCGCTGAGGTCATCCGCCGCATTGCGCCAATGATGGGGATGCGACCAGAAGCGTCCCAAATGCAAGCGACAGCCGCCAAGGCCAAGCTGATCAAGATATCCAACCAATAGATCAAATTCAGGACTAAATTCGTGACCTCAGATATCTCCTCCGCCTTGCTCGATATGCTCAAGACCGGAGACGGGATTCGCAGAGCCGGAATTTGGGACAACGATGCGTTTGTGCTGACGGGGTTGTCCGTGGACAGCCGCGATGTGAAGCCGGGGCATCTCTTTGCAGCGCTTCCGGGTGTAAATGTGCATGGCGGCGAGTTCATTTCCTATGCTGTCCGCATGGGCGCGGGTGCGATTTTGACCGATGAAGAGGGTTATGCGCTGGCTTTGCAAACCGGCGGTTTGCCAGAATTGCCTGTGTTTATCAG
>CAZQMR010000003.1:0-31805 GCA_964594465.1 uncultured Rhodobacterales bacterium | reverse complement strand
GGGCGCATTCGCTATGAGGCTGAAGGCCAAACCGTGCAATTCATGCATGCGGGCATTTCGCACCTAACAACAATTCCGCTGATCGGTGCCTTTCAGGCCCATAACTTGCTGATGGCCGCTGGCCTTGCGATTGGGTGCGGCGCTGACCCAGATGAGGTTTTCAACGTCTTGCCCAACATCAAAACCGTGCGCGGTCGCATGGAGCTGGTGGCCCGGCGCGAGAATGGCGCGACGATCTTTGTGGATTACGCACATACGCCGGACTCGGTAAAAACGGCATTGGAGGCCCTGCGCCCGCATGTTATGGGGCGTCTGATAGTGATCGTCGGGGCAGGTGGTGATCGTGATGCAGGCAAACGTCCACTCATGGGCCAAGCCGCCGCCGATGGAGCCGATGTCGTGTTTGTAACCGATGACAACCCGCGCAGCGAAGAACCCGCTGCCATTCGCCAAGCCGTTCTAGAGGGCGCGCCCGAAGCCAACGAAATCGGCGATCGCGCCCATGCAATTCTGGCCGCTGTTGATGCCCTTGGAGCCGGTGACGTGCTGTTGATTGCAGGCAAGGGCCACGAAACGGGCCAGATCGTTGGCGGCGATGTCCTTCCCTTTAATGATGCAGAACAGGCAAGCATTGCGGTTGCGGCCCTTGAAGGGATCGAGACATGAGTGTGCTCTGGACCGGCAAAGCGCTCGCGAGTGCATGTGGCGGCGAACTCAGCCGCGATTTTGAGGCAAATGGTGTGTCCATCGACACGCGCAGCCTGGAAAAGGGCGACTTGTTCGTTGCGCTTACAGATCAGCGCGATGGTCATGATTTTGTCAAAGCTGCGTTTGAAGCCGGGGCGAGTGCTGCACTTGTGACCCATCGACCAGAGGGTGTCTCAGCGGATGCCGCTCTGATCATCGTGCCAGATGTCTTGAGCGCATTGGAGCAGATTGGCCGCGCAGCCCGCGCGCGATGCAATGCCAAAGTCGTGGCCGTGACCGGCTCGGTTGGCAAAACCGGCACCAAAGAAATGCTGCGCACGGCACTTGCCCCGCAAGGCAAAGTCCATGCCGCTGAAAAGAGCTTCAACAATCACTGGGGCGTCCCGCTGACCTTGGCGCGGATGCCACAGGACACAGATTTTGCCGTGCTTGAGCTGGGCATGAACCATCCCGGCGAAATCGGCCCATTGTCGCGCATGGTCGCGCCGGACGTGGCGATTATCACGACGGTCGCACCGGTCCATATGCTGGCCTTCAAAAACATTCGCGGCGTTGCCAAGGCAAAAGCTGAGATTTTTGAGGGTCTGAAACCGGGCGGCACAGCGGTTATCAACCGTGAAGACAAAACCTATCCGCAAATTTCGCGCGCGGCCAAAAAGGCAGGTGCTGTCCAACTGCGCTTTGGCATAGATGCGGGGCGTCCTGAGTTCAAAATCCGCCGCTGTGACGTAAGCGGTGCGCAAACCAATGTCGCCGCGCGCATTCGCGGTAAAAAACTCAACTTCACTCTTGGCGCGCCGGGTAAGCATCTTGCACTGAATGCGCTGGCGGCCCTTGGTGCAGTTGAGAGCATCGGTGCAGATATGAAAGGCGCGGCAGAGGCGCTCAGCCTTTGGTCTGTTCCTGATGGGCGCGGGGCGCAGTGGCAGATCACGCTTGAAGCCGGGCCGCTCACGCTGATTGATGAAAGCTACAACGCCAATCCCGTCTCAATGAGGGCTGCATTTGACGTGTTGCGTGCAACAAGCGCCAAGCGCCGGGTTGCAATCCTGGGCGATATGCTTGAATTGGGCGCCGATGAAGCGGCGCTGCATGCGGGTTTGGCAGACGCGGCATCTGGTCTGGACCAAATCCATTGCTGCGGGCCGTTGATGCAAGAATTGCACAAGGCGCTGTCGCAACAACAACGCGGAACATGGTTTGCGACCTCAAATGAGGCGAGAGACCATATCGCAAAGCTGGTGAAACCCGGCGATGCAGTGATGATCAAAGGCTCGCTTGGCTCCAAAATGGGACAAGTGGGCGAAGCCGTGAAGCAGTTGGGGGCTGCGAAACGGGCGAGGGAAAAGTGAACTAAACCATGCTCTATTATCTCAGCAGTTTGTCGGATGGCGGCGATTTTTTTAACCTGTTTCGCTACATCACGTTTCGCGCGGGCGGCGCGTTTTTCACGGCGTTGATCTTTGGCTTTATGTTTGGCAAGCCAATCATCAACCAGCTGCGCAAACGCCAGAAAAAGGGCCAACCGATCCGCGAAGACGGGCCGGAAGGGCATATCATCGCCAAGGCCGGGACACCCACAATGGGCGGTGTTCTGATCCTGGGTGCGTTGCTGTTGGGCACGCTGCTCTGGGCGCGGCTCGACAATCCTTATGTCTTGCTGACGCTTTTTGTGACCATGGGCTTTGGCGCAATCGGCTTTTGGGATGATTATCTGAAGGTTTCCAAGCAAAATGTCGCTGGTGTTCCAGGGCGCATCCGCCTTGGTCTCGGCTTCCTGATTTCTGCAATCGCCGCGATTTGGGCCATGTGGGCGCATCCTGACGATCTATCTGGAATGCTCGCCTTTCCGGTTTTCAAAGACGCGCTGCTCTATCTCAGCTATCTTTTTATCCCGTTTGCGATGATCGTAATCGTGGGCGCTGCGAACTCAGTGAACCTGACTGACGGGCTGGACGGGCTTGCTATCATGCCCGTGATGATTGCCGCTGGCTCTCTTGGGATCATCGCTTACGCGGTTGGCCGCACGGATTTCACGCAATATCTCGATGTGCATTACGTGCCAGGCACCGGCGAAATCGCGGTCTTTTGCGCGGCGCTCATCGGCGGTGGTCTCGGTTTCCTCTGGTACAACGCCCCGCCCGCAGCTGTGTTCATGGGGGACACTGGATCGCTGGCACTTGGCGGCGCGCTTGGCGCCATCGCCGTCAGCACAAAGCACGAGATCGTCCTTGGCATTATTGGTGGGTTGTTCGTGATCGAAGCACTCTCCGTGATCATCCAAGTCGTCTACTTCAAACGCACCGGAAAGCGCGTCTTTCTGATGGCCCCCATCCATCACCACTTCGAAAAACGCGGCTGGGGCGAGGCGCAAATCGTGATCCGCTTCTGGATCGTATCCGTCATTCTGGCCCTCATTGGCCTTGCGACACTTAAACTCAGATGATTCCGGTTCGCGGCTATGACGGCCACCGGGTTGGCGTTTTGGGCTTGGGCCGATCCGGGTTTGCGACCGCGTTGTCTCTGAGCGCGGGTGGTGCGACGCCGGTTTGTTGGGATGACAATGAGGCCGCGCGCGCTAAGGCAGAGGCCGAGGGCTACGAGGTTTCAGACATGCGCCGCAGTGATGCTTGGGATGGCATTGCAGCCCTCATTACCTCGCCCGGCATTCCGCATCTCTATCCTGAACCCCATCCCGTGATTGCCCAGGCTCAAGCACAAGGTGTGGTGGTCGATAATGACATCGGACTTTTCTTTCGCAGCTACGCCACGGAGGATTGGGACCAGTTTGACCAGATGCCGCAAGTCGTGGCGGTGACAGGTTCGAACGGGAAATCTACCACTTCCGCGCTGATCGAGCATATCCTCTCCCATGTCGGGCGAGACGTGCAGCTAGGTGGCAATATCGGCCGCTCCGCCCTTGATCTTGATCCAGCGATTGAAAACGAAGTTGTGGTACTGGAGCTGTCCTCCTATCAAACCGAGCTCGCTCGCGCGCTGGCGCCTGACATCGGCGTTTTCCTCAATCTCAGCCCTGATCATCTCGATCGCCATGGCGGGATCGGTGGGTATTTCGCGGCCAAACGCAGACTTTTCGTTGAGGGTGTGCCGGACAAGCTGATCGTTGGAGTAGATGAGGTTGAGGGCCGCTTTTTGGCCAGTCAAATGCGCGAAGTCACCTCCACTGGCGAGCCAGTGATTCAGATATCTGCGGGGCAAAAACTGCAGGATGCAGGTTGGTCTGTGTTCGCGCGGCGCGGTTTTCTTGCGGAATGGCGGCGTGGGCGGCAAGTGGCGAGCTTTGATTTGCGCGGCATTGCCAATCTTCCGGGCGCTCACAATCACCAAAACGCTTGCGCGGCCTACGCTGTCTGTCGCGCTTTGGGCCTTGCGCCCAAGGTTATTGAGGCTGCAATGGCGAGCTATCCGGGCCTGCCGCATCGCGCGCAGTTGCTGGGCAGTGTCAACGGTGTGAGCTTTGTGAATGACAGCAAAGCGACCAATGCCGAGGCCGCCGGGAAATCGCTCTCAGCCTTCAAGAACATACGTTGGATTGCTGGGGGCGAGCCGAAAGAAGGCGGGATTTTAGAGCTGTGGGAATTGTTCGGCAACGTCAAGAAGAGCTACCTAATTGGGGATGCGGCAGCGGAGTTTGCAAACACCCTGAGCGGCGAACCCCATGAGATTTCCGGCACATTGGAGACCGCTGTCAAAGCTGCGTTCAAAGACGCTAAGGAAGGGGATACGATTTTGCTTGCCCCGGCCTGTGCCAGTTTCGACCAATTCAAGAGCTTTGAGCATCGTGGGGAGGCGTTTGCAGCTCTGGTTGCGGAACTTCTGGGATAGGGCTTTTTGCGCGGGCAGATGCCTCCGGCGGGGATATTTGTGGAAAGTGATGTTGAAATAGGGTAGTGTTTAAGGATCGGCACTCGCGCATCAGATTGCGGGGCCGCTTTGAGGCGTAGCAGGTTCAGGTAGCTGGAGGCAGGCAGGTTATGACAGAGATGGTATTTGGCACGGTGCCGCGCGCGCCGGGCGAAGCGATTCTGCCGCGTTGGTGGCGAACGATTGACCGTTGGAGCTTGGCTGCGATTTTGGGGCTTTTTGGGATTGGGATGCTCTTGGCACTTGCCGCATCACCGCCGTTAGCAGCACGCAATGGCCTGGAGCCGTTTCACTATGTGTTGCGTCAGGGCGTTTTTGGAGCGTTGGCGCTGTTTGTGATGATGGTCATCTCCACGATGGAGCCGAACACGGTCAAGCGTTGGGCGGTTTTGGGGTTCTTTGGAGCCTTCATTGCAGTGGCCTTGCTCCCGATTTTTGGCACGGATTTCGGCAAGGGTGCGACGCGCTGGTATTCGCTTGGTTTTGCCTCCTTGCAACCGTCTGAATTTCTGAAGCCGTGTTTCGTTATTCTTGCCGCGTGGTTGATGCGGGCAAGCTATGATCGCACTGGCCCGCCGGGACGCTTGATTTCATTCGGTGTTGCTGTGGTGATTGCGGCGCTCTTAGCACTGCAGCCTGATTTTGGCCAAGCGAGCCTCATCCTTGCCTCTTGGGGCATGATGTATTTTGTGGCCGGTGCGCCGATGCTGCTGTTGCTGATTTTGGCAGGAGGGGTGCTCTTTGCGGGGCGCTTTGCTTACATGAATTCTGAGCATTTCGCGCGGCGCATTGACGGGTATCTGAACCCGGATGTCGATCCAACGACCCAGCTTGGCTATGCGGTCAGTGCAATCCGCGAGGGCGGTTTTCTAGGGGTCGGTGTGGGAGAGGGCAACGTTAAGATGGTGCTGCCGGATGCGCATACGGATTTTATTGTCGCAGTGGCGGCTGAGGAATACGGGCTGGTGCTGGTCCTGCTGATCATTGCGCTTTTCTTGATCATCACGCTGCGCTCGCTCTGGGCGTTGATGCGCGAGCGCGACCCGTTCATTCGTCTGGCCGGTACAGGTCTGGCCGCGCTTCTGGGAATGCAGGCGCTGATCAATCTGGGCGTTGCTGTGCGCCTTCTGCCCGCAAAAGGCATGACCTTGCCGTTGGTATCTTATGGCGGCTCGTCGCTTCTGGCGATGGGCATTGCCCTTGGCATGCTTTTGGCAATGACCCGTCGCCGCCCGCAAGATGAGCTGAGCGACATCTTAGGAGATGGCCGGTGAGCCGCAAGCTTGTGATTGCAGCCGGTGGGACGGGCGGGCATATGTTTCCAGCCCAAGCGCTTGCTGAGACGATGCTTTCGCGGGGTTGGGAGGTGCGCCTTTCCACGGATCCACGCGGGGCGCGCTACGCTGGAAATTTCCCGGATGCCGTGACCCGCGCAGTCGTTTCTTCGGGCACCTTTGGCCGCTCCGGCTTGATGTCAAAACTGCGCGCACCGTTTCAAATCGGCCTTGGCGTGCTTGCCGCATGGTGGCGGATGCGCTCTGAGCGCCCTGATATTGTAGTGGGCTTTGGCGGTTATCCGGCGATCCCGGCCATGTCAGCGGCTTATCTGCTCGGCCTGCCGCGCATGATCCATGAGCAAAACGGGGTGCTGGGCCGAGTGAATGACCTGTTTGCCAAGCGCGTCGACAAGGTCGCCTGTGCGGTTTGGCCTACCGAATTGCCAAGCGGTGCCCCCGCCATTCATGTCGGTAATCCAGTGCGCAGTGTTATCCGTGACGTAGCGGCTGCACCCTATGATCTGGAAGGTTCCGGCCCGATCCGCATCCTTGTGATTGGTGGCTCGCAAGGCGCCAGTATCCTGAGCGATGTCGTTCCAGCAGCCCTTGCGCGCTTACCCGAAGGTTTGCGCACGCGGCTAGAGGTCTCGCACCAAGCCCGTGAGGCGGATGCAGATGCAGCCGCTTCGACCTATGCGAACGCAGATATTCCCGCTGATATCGCAGGCTTTTTCCAGGACGTACCAGAGCGCCTCGTTGCCAGTCATCTCGTGATCAGCCGCTCCGGCGCCTCTTCTGTTGCCGATATCGCCGCCATAGGCCGCCCGGCCATATTCATCCCATTGGCTGCAGCTATCCGCGATGAGCAAACCGCCAATGCGCGTGGTTTTGAGGCGTTGGGCGCGGCTGCAATCGTGCAAGAGCGTGACCTCTCACCGGATGCGCTCGCGAAACTCATCACAGATATTCTAACCCAACCCGCAAAGGCGGAAACCATGGCAGCCCAAGCGCTGTCCCTTGGTCGCCCGGATGCGGTTGAAACTTTGGCCGACTTGGTAGAAGAGGTCGCCAACTCGAGAGGGAAAACGCCATGAGTCCTGCAACAAAACTGCCCAATGACATCGGCCCGCTGCATTTTGTTGGAATAGGCGGCATCGGCATGAGCGGGATCGCTGAAGTGCTGGTCAATCTTGGATACCGTGTGCAGGGCTCGGACGTCAAAGCCTCGCCTATCACGGAGCGGCTAGCAAAAATGGGCGTGAAGATTTTCATCGGCCAAGCTGCTGAAAACCTAGAAGGCGCGGCTGTTGTTGTCATTTCCTCTGCCATCAAACCGGGCAACCCGGAGCTGGACGCGGCCCGCGAACAGGGCCTGCCGATCGTGCGCCGCGCAGAAATGCTCGCAGAACTTATGCGCCTGAAAGACAACATCGCCGTGGCAGGTACCCATGGCAAAACCACAACCACCTCGATGGTTGCGGCTCTGCTTGATGGCGGCGGCGTTGATCCAACGGTGATCAATGGCGGGATCATCCATGCCTATGGCTCCAACGCGCGCATGGGCGCGGGCGACTGGATGGTGGTTGAGGCGGATGAAAGCGATGGCACGTTTAATCGCCTGCCCGCGACCATCGCGATCGTCACCAATATCGACCCGGAGCATATGGATCACTACGGCAGTTTCGATGCCCTGCGGGATGCGTTCCATACCTTTACTTCGAACATCCCGTTTTACGGCGTAGCCATTTGCTGCACCGATCACCCGGAAGTGCAGGCCCTTGTAGGCCGCCTTGGGGATCGCCGCGTGGTGACTTATGGTTTCAATCCGCAAGCAGATGTGCGGGCGGAAAACTTGACCTTTGAGGATGGCGTCGCTCACTTTGATGTGCACCTTGCCAATGATGATCGAACTTTCAAAGGCCTGACCCTGCCCATGCCCGGCGAGCACAACGTCTCAAACGCGCTCTCTGCTGTCGCGGTGGCGCGGCACCTCGGCATTTCAGAAGCCGAAATCCGCAGCTCGCTCGCAGGATTCGGCGGCGTCAATCGTCGCTTCACTCGTGTTGGCACCGGCGCAGGCGTCACTGTGATCGATGATTACGGCCACCACCCCGTGGAAATTGCTGCCGTGCTCAAAGCCGCGCGTCAAGCGACCAAAGGTCGGGTCATCGCCGTGCATCAACCTCACCGCTACACACGCCTAGCGGATCTGTTTGAGGATTTCTGCACCTGTTTCAATGACGCGGATGTAGCGATCATTGCCGATGTTTACACCGCCGGCGAAGAGCTGATTGAAGGCGCGGACAAGGACGGTTTGGTTGCTGGCCTGCGCGCCCATGGTCACAAAAACGCACTGGCGATGCCCGATGAGGCAGCCCTTGCTGAAATGATCCGTGCTGAGACCAAACCCGGCGACATGGTCGTGTTTCTCGGGGCAGGGACCATTACCAATTGGGCGCACGCGCTGCCCGATCAGCTCAATGCCATCGACAGCGCAGCGTAATCCGCGCGCTTGATGTCTCTGATGCTCAAAACCACACGCGGCACAGTCACGCAAAACAAGCCCCTAGCCGAGCTGACATGGCTGCGCGTCGGTGGCCCTGCAGAGCTGCTGTTTCAGCCCGCCGATGCGGACGACTTGGCCGATGCACTCAAAGAACTGCCCGAAAACATCCCCGTCTTTCCCATCGGTGTCGGCTCCAACCTGATCGTGCGCGATGGCGGCCTGCGCGGCCTTACGATCCGCCTTGGCCGTGGCTTCAATCAAATCGAAATCCTCGACCAAAACACCATCAAAGCCGGTGCCGCCGCACTCGATGCCCATGTCGCCCGAAAAGCCGCAGTCGCAGGGATTGATCTGGCCTTTCTGCGCACCATTCCCGGTGCCATGGGCGGGGCCGTGCGGATGAACGCAGGCTGCTATGGCAGCTATATCGCGGATGTTTTTGTTGAGGCGACTGCGATCCTGCGCGACGGCACGACCGTTACACTCACGCCCCAAGATCTCAATTTCGCCTATCGCAGCTCGTCCCTGCCCGATGGCGCGATCCTCACCGATGTCACGCTCAAAGCCCCCAATGATACCCCCGAGGCGCTTGAGCAAAAGATGACAAACGCGCTGGACGCCCGCGCCAAATCCCAACCCGTCGACCAACCCTCTGCCGGTTCAACCTTCCGCAATCCCGCCGGTTTTTCCTCCACCGGCAAAGCCGATGACACACATGATCTCAAGGCTTGGTCGCTGATTGATGCCGCCGGTTTGCGCGGCTACCGCCATGGCGGGGCGCAAATGTCTGAAAAACATCCAAATTTTCTGCTCAATGCGGATCATGCCAGCGCAAAAGACCTCGAAGAACTTGGCGAGCTGGTTCGAAAAAGGGTCTATGAAAATTCCGGTATTCAGTTAGAATGGGAGATACTGCGGATAGGCGAAAACGCCTGACGCGAGAATCACCCCCACAGGCAAATAGGGGGACCAAAGGGCAGGGCATATGTCGAGCAGGACGAAGCCCAGCATCGTAGTACTTTTAGGCGGCCCCTCCGCAGAGCGGGACGTGTCATTGGTTTCAGGCGCACAATGCGCCGCTGCGTTGCGGGGAGAAGGCTACACAGTCACCGAAATTGATGCAGGCGACAGCCTGGTTGAGGACCTGCGCGCCGCCAAACCTGATGTCGTGTTCAACGCATTGCATGGCCGCTGGGGCGAAGACGGCTGCGTGCAAGGCATCTTAGAGTGGATGCGCGTCCCCTATACCCATTCCGGCGTGCTCTGCTCAGCACTTGCCATGGATAAATTGCGCACAAAGGATGTGTTCGCTGCCGCCGGTTTGCCGGTTGCCAAAAGCGTGATGATCACCAGCGAATTTGCCCGCGCCAACCATCCGCTTGCCCCGCCCTACGTGGTAAAACCCTATAATGAAGGTTCCTCCGTCGGGGTCTACATCGTCGCTGAAGGCGCCAACGGCCCGGCCAAACTCTCCGCTGAAATGCCAAGCGTGGTCATGGCCGAAGAATTCGTTGCAGGCCGCGAGCTGACCACCACTGTAATGCAGGGCCGCGCCCTCTCCGTAACCGACATCATCACCGACGGTTGGTACGACTATGATGCCAAATACTCCACGGGTGGTTCGCGCCATGAGGTTCCTGCTGAGGTTCCAAAAGAGATCTTCGCAGCCTGCCTCGATTATGCCGAACGCGCCCATAAAGCCTTGGGATGCAAAGGTATTTCGCGCACGGATTTCCGCTGGGATGACAGCAAAGGCCTCGACGGTCTGATCCTGCTGGAAACCAACACCCAGCCCGGGATGACACCAACGTCGCTCGCCCCGGAACAAGCCGCAACCTGCGGAATTTCCTTTGGCGAATTGTGTAACTGGTTGGTGGAGGATGCGTCATGCGACAGGTGAAACCAAGCCGCCATGACCCTGCGCCAAGCCGCATTCGCTATCGCTGGCAGCGCCTTTGGCTCACGCCGACATTCCGCACATTCTTGCGCGTCGGCCCCATTGTGCTCATTCTTTGCGCCATCGCTCATTGGGCCATCACCGAGCCGCGTGTTGGTGCATTTGTCTCCCAAAAAATCAGCGATACCCGCGAAAGCTTCGCCAATCGCGAAGAGTTCAAGCTGACCGCTATCAATATTCAAGGGGCTGGGCCTGAGCTGTCTTTTGATGTGCGCGAAGCGGTTGATTTGCACCTGCCGATCTCCTCCTTCGATGTTGATCTTGATGAGATCAACGCACGTATTGTTGGCCTTCCTGCTGTCAGCGATGCGCGGGTCAAAGTGCTTCAGGGCGGTATTCTTGATATAACTGTGCGCGAACGCTTGCCGGTGATGCTATGGCGCACAGATACCGGGCTGCACTTGATTGATCGCGACGGTGTAGAGCTTGGCACAGTGGACCGCCGCATAGATCGCACGGATTTGCCGCTGATTTCAGGCGACGGCGCACCTGCGCAAGTCCTTGAAGCCATTGCCCTTTTTCAAGCTGCGGTCCCTCTGGAAGATCGCGTACGCGGTTTGATCCGCATGGGCGAGCGCCGTTGGGACGTGGTGCTGGACCGCGATCAGCGCATTCTGCTGCCAGAACAAGGCGCTGTGCAAGCGCTAGAGCGTGTGATCGGGCTTGATGCGGCCGACGACATCCTGGCCCGCGATTTGAGCCTTGTCGATATCCGCGACCCCAAGCGCGTGACCCTTGGCCTCAATCAAAACGCACGGGACGAATTGGTGCGCGTGCGCATGATTGCACGCGGCGAGGTGGTCGAATGAAGCACGTAATCTACGAGGCCCAACGCGCCATGCGTGCGCGTCGCGAGGCGGCGCTCAAACGTGGCATGGTTGCGGTGCTGGATATTGGCTCCTCCAAGGTTGCCTGCCTCGTGCTGAAATTCGATCCCGAACGCCAAAGCCAGCCTCGATTTGATGGCGTTGGCAATCTGTCAGGGCAGGCTGATTTCAAAGTTGCAGGCACGGCAACAACCCGTTCACGCGGAGTGGAATTCGGCGAAATCGCAGCCATGGAAGAAACCGAAGCCGCAATTCGCACCGCTGTTCAAGCCGCGCAAAAGATGGCCGGTGCGCGCATTGACCACGTGATTGTCTGCTTTTCTGGGGGCCGCCCGCGCAGTTACGGCGTGACTGGCGAGATTGAATTGACAGATGAGGAAGTGCGCGAGGTCGATGTGGGCCATGTGCTTGCAGCCTGCGATATTCCTGATTACGGCGATGCGCGTGAGGCATTACACGCGCTGCCGGTTAATTTCACGCTTGATGGGCGCACGGGGCTCAAGGATCCGCGTGGGCAGGTCGGGCGTAAGCTCTCGGTTGATATGCATCTGCTCACAGCTGCCGCTGGCCCGATCCAGAATATTCTTGCCTGCATCCGGCGCTGTGATCTGGAGCTGTCCGGCCTCGTAGTTTCCAGTTATTCCAGTGGCTTATCCGCCCTTGTAGAGGATGAGCAGGAGCTGGGCGCGGCCTGTATCGACATGGGTGCGGGCACGACGGGTGTGTCGATTTTCATGAAGCGCCACATGATTTTTGCCGATAGCGTGCGCCTTGGTGGGCTGCATGTAACGCAGGATATTTCCCATGGGCTTCAAGTGCCGCTGCCGATTGCTGAACGCATCAAAACCTTCCATGGCGGGCTGATTGCCACGGGAATGGATGATCGCGATATGATCGAAGTCCCTGGTTTTAATGGAGAAAATGACGCTGAGCGGCGGATGGTTTCGCGCTCTGAATTGATCGGGGTGATGCGGCCACGGGTTGAAGAAATTCTTGAGGATGCACGGGATTTGCTGGGGGCTGCGGGCTTTGAGCATTTGCCGTCGCAGCGCATTGTTTTAACCGGTGGCGCGAGCCAGATCCCGGGACTGGAAGAGCTGGGATCGCGGATTTTGGGCCGCCAAGTCCGACTTGGAAAACCCCTTCGTGTTCAAGGACTTCCAGCAGCGGCTTCAAGTCCTGCATTTTCCTCTGCAGTGGGCCTCGCGCTTCATGCGGTGCATCCACAGGACGAATGCTGGGACTTTGAAATGCCGGTCGATCAGGTCGGCCAACGCTCGTTTCGCCGCGCTATGCGCTGGTTCAAGGAGAACTGGTAGCGCGATCAAAATCGCCCAAGTGGCGACGCACAAACATGATGCAGATGCGGTGAATGTGATGCACCGCGTTTTTAAGACGCGAGGCCACATTTTGTGCGCTCCAATCAGGATGCGCCAATTTCTGCCTGAGACCTCTAAACCTTGTATTTTTGGGTAATTTTCCCGTGACCCCTAGTGTTTATTGGGTTAGGCTACGGAATCAAGAGCGAGTGAATTGGAATAAGTCGCATCAAAAAAGCGACCCCAAGAAGCGTAAAAAACAGGCGGACCAAACCATGACTTTGAATCTTCACATGCCAGAAGATACCGAGCTGAAACCCCGTATCACCGTTTTTGGTGTGGGCGGCGCCGGTGGCAATGCCGTGAACAATATGATCGACAAAAACTTGGCGGGGGCCGAGTTTGTTGTTGCCAATACAGACAGCCAAGCGCTTCAACAAAGCCAGGCTGGCATTCGTGTCCAACTTGGCGCGGGCGTGACCGAGGGGCTTGGTGCTGGGGCCAAACCACATATCGGTGCAGCCGCCGCTGAGGAAAGCATCGAAGAGATCGTCGACAATCTGGCGGGCGCGCATATGTGCTTTATCACCGCGGGAATGGGCGGGGGCACCGGAACGGGCGCCGCGCCGATCATTGCGCGCGCGGCACGTGAGCTTGGCATTCTGACAGTTGGTGTTGTGACCAAGCCATTCCAGTTTGAAGGCACACGTCGGATGCGCCAAGCTGAGGCTGGCGTGGAAGAGCTTCAGCGCGTCGTTGACACGCTGATCATCATTCCAAATCAAAACCTGTTCCGCCTTGCCAACGAAAAGACCACATTCACTGAGGCGTTCAGCCTTGCGGATGACGTGCTTTATCAAGGTGTCAAAGGCGTCACGGATCTGATGGTCCGCCCCGGTATCATTAATCTCGACTTTGCTGATGTGCGCTCCGTGATGGATGAAATGGGCAAAGCGATGATGGGCACCGGCGAAGCCTCCGGTGAAGATCGCGCGATCCAAGCAGCTGAGAAGGCGATTGCCAATCCGCTGCTCGATGAGATTTCGCTCAAAGGCGCGCGCGGCGTGCTGATCAACGTCACGGGCGGTCACGATCTGACCCTCTTTGAACTTGACGAAGCCGCAAATCGCATTCGCGCAGAAGTCGACCCAGATGCAAACATCATTGTTGGCTCCACGATGGATGAAAACAGCGATGGCATGATGCGCGTTTCTGTTGTGGCGACAGGCATTGATGCAGCGGCCTCGCAGGGAAGTGAGCCTGAAACGGCGCGTGACACCTATGCTGTTGGCGCATCAGTTGCTGCGGTTGAGGCCGCGTCGGAGCCAGTTGCTGAACAGCCGATGTTCGCCGAACCTACGGCCGCCGAATTGGCGCTTGAGCCATCCACCTTTGAACCTCATAGCTTTGAGGCGACAGAGGAAGTCGCAGAGGTTACCGAAAGCGTGTTTGATGATACGCCAGAGGACAGCTTCTTTGATGCAGTGCGCACACCAGAGCCGGAAATGCCCGCGCCTGAGCATGAGGTGAACGCAGATCGCCGCCCCGGTGAGCCAACACAAGAAGCACTTGCACGTTTGCAAGCAGCAGTGTCTCGCCAGCCGGATTACACACCGCCAGCAGCCGAAGCACCCGTCTCAGAAGCACCTGCATCGGCTGATGCGGCGCCGGAACGGTCCAGCCGCTTTGCAATCAATTCCCTGATCCACCGCATGACAGGATCACGCGAAGAACAGGCGCAAGAATCACGTCAGGAGCCGACCATCCAAACGCCTGAGGCGTCACTAGAAGACCTGGAAGATCGCGATAAAGTTGAAATTCCGGCCTTTCTCAGACGTCAGGCGAATTAATACGCTCAAAGACGCATATTAGAGCGTCCAGCGAAAAAAAAGACCGTAAATTCAGTGAGATGCCGTGCCCTTAACATGGGGCGCGGCTTTCGCATTTTGGGATGTAGCATTCGAAATAGGTGGATTTCCGCCTATTTGTGAATCGTCGAAAATCTCCGGAAAAGTTATATATTCTAATAAAAACAATACCTTAAAGAGGTTTTGGTGAAGTTGTTTCGATTCGTGTAGCAATTGGACACAAAGATTGAGTTGAGGAGTCTCTTAACGCCTTTTACCCAAGCCTCAACGACCAGAGGTTAATGAATTGCAAATGACTGATCTAACCGGCCAACGAACCCTGCGCCGTGCTTTCCAAATGGTAGGCACTGGATTGCATTCCGGCCGTCCTGTGCGTCTGAGCGTGCGCCCCGCATCTGCCGAGCATGGCATTTGGTTTCGCCGCAGTGACGTAACAAACAAAGAGAACATGATCCCGGCGAGCTGGGATGCGGTCAGTGACACACGCCTGTGCACCCGCTTGTCGAACGAACATGGTGTTGACGTATCGACCGTTGAACATTTGATGGCAGCACTTGCGGGCTGCGGCATCCACTCCGCCTTGATTGAAGTTGATGGTCCTGAGTTGCCAATCCTTGATGGCAGCTCCCGTCAGTTCGTGCGCGAAATTCTCAAAGCCGGTGTGCAGGATCTTGACGCACCGCTGCGCGTCTTCCGCGTAACCCAGCCTGTGCGTGTGGAAGAAAACGGCGCCATGGCGGAATTGCTTCCGGCTGATGCGCTTTCGATTGATTTCACCATTGATTACCCAGGCACGCCCATTGGCCGTCAAAGCCACGAGATGGGCATGGCCAATGGCAGTTTCGTACGCGAATTGTCTGATTGCCGGACGTTCTGCCTTGGCTCGGACGTCACTGCAATGAAAGCCGCGGGGCTCGCGCTTGGCGGAACCTTGGAAAACGCTATCGTTGTTGATCCTGTAGGCGTGCGCAATCCGGGCGGGTTGCGTCGTGGTGACGAGTATGTGCGTCATAAGATGTTGGACGTGCTTGGCGATCTGGCTCTTGCGGGTGCGCCGATTGTGGGTGCGTATCGCGGCCACAAGGCGGGCCACGGCATCACCAACAAGCTGCTGCGTCGTGCCTTCGCACTGCCCGGTGTTTTGCGCCTAGAAAAAGTATCCCACGCGGATGCCGCAAACCTTCCGGGCCAGGGTGTGACCAGCCATGATCTGGCTCAAGCGAGCTAACCACCGTTTTTCTGGGTTTTGATAGACAATCTGTGCATCATTGCGTGCATCGTGAATTGTCTTGCCGCGTTAAGAAAGCTATTATGCCCCGACCAATCATTGGCAGGGTGAGATGATTTCGATGACAGTCCTGAAAAGAACATGTGCTTTGGCGGTTTGCGCCGCGATTCTGGCGGGATGTTCGGGCAATGGCGATGCTGACGTCGATCCGTTTGCTGCGCGCTCAGCTCAAGAGATTTACCAAATTGCTGAACTTCGGCTGTCTGAGGGGAACGCAAAGGATGCCGCGAGCACGTTCAACGAGGTTGAGCGACTGTTCCCATATTCTAACTGGGCCAAGCGCGCGATGATGATGTCAGCCTTTTCCTATCATCAGGCTGGGCTCTACGATGACAGTCGCGCCGCCGCGCAGCGCTATCTCGACTTTTTTCCGGCCGATGATGATGCGGCCTATGCACAGTTTCTGATTTCGCTCAGCTTTTATGACCGGATCACAGATGTGGGCCGCGATCAGGGCAACACCTTTGAGGCGCTTCAGCAGTTGCGCACCGTGATTGAGCGCTATCCCAACAGCGAATTTTCCGGACCTGCGCGGCTGAAATTCGATCTGGCACTGAGCCATCTGGCGGGGCAGGAGATGGAAGTGGGACGCTTTTACCTGAAGCGCGATCACTATTCCGCGGCCATCAACCGCTTCCGGGCAGTTGTCGAGGACTATCAAACCACGGCGCACACCGCAGAAGCTCTGCATCGGTTGGTTGAGAGCTATATCTCGCTCGGTCTTACGGACGAGGCGCGCACAGCTGCAGCCATTCTGGGGCACAACTTTCAGGACAGCGACTGGTATGACGCCTCCTTTAAGCTTTTAAATTCGCAAGGTCTTGAGCCGGGCGAAGCCGGTGATGGATGGCTGACACGGATTTATCGTCAGGTGATCAAAGGCAAATGGATCTGATCGGTCCAGCCAAGCGCCCATGTTAAAAGAACTGGCCATCCGCGACATGGTTCTGATCGACACAGTCGATCTGGATTTTGCGACTGGCTTGAGCGTGCTGACGGGTGAAACCGGTGCGGGGAAGTCTATCCTTCTTGATTGCCTTGGCTTCGTGCTGGGGTGGCGCGGACGCGGCGGAGTGGTGCGCAATGGGGCCGACACCGGCGAAGTGACGGCTGTGTTTGAACTGGGGGATGGACACCCAGCTCTGGAAGTGCTCGAAAAGGCTGCGATCCCGATTGAGGGCGATGAATTGATCCTGCGCCGTGTGGTTACAGCCGCTGGCACCAAGCGTGGATTTGCCAATGACCGGCGCGTATCCGGCGAAGTATTGAACACGCTTGCGGAGCATCTCGTTGAACTTCACGGCCAATCAGACGACGGTGGCTTGCTCAATGTGCGTGGGCATCGTCGCTTGCTTGACGCCTATGCCGGTTGCCAAAACGATGTTGCCGCGACCCAAAAAGCCTGGAGCGCTTTGCATGAAGCGCGACAAAACCTCACCGAGGCCCGCACTGCGGCGGAAACCGCTGCGAAAGACGCGGATTTTCTCAGCCATTCGGTGCAAGAGCTTGAAACCCTTGCGCCTGAGCTGGGCGAAGAGCCTGCCCTTGATAGCCGTCGCCGCCTGATCAAATCGGCTGAGGCAATTGCCGATGATGTTGGCAAGGCCGCACAAGCCCTTGGCTCGGATGGGGCAGAGACTTTGATGGGGGATGCGTTGCGCTGGCTCGAGGGGGTGAGCGACAAAGCCGAAGGCCAACTCGAAGCGCCTCTGGATGCTCTGTCGCGTGCGATGGATGCGCTGGCGGATGCTCATGCAGGGGTTGAGGCTGTTCATGGCGCTCTGGGTGCGGATGCAGGCTCACTGGAGGTGGTTGAGGAGCGCCTGTTTGCGATCCGGGCGCTGGCGCGAAAGCATGAGGTTCTGCCCGATGAGCTGCCGGGGCTGTCGCTGGCCTTGCGCGAGAAACTCGACGCGCTGACCAATTCAGATGCATGGATTGCGGATCTGGAACAACAGGTCAGCGCAGCGAAAAGCAAGTATGATGCTGTGGCCAGCAAGCTGAGCAAAGCGCGTCAAAAGGCAAGCAAATCACTCGATGCGCTCATGGCAAAGGAGCTGCCGCCGCTCAAAATGGAGCGAGCGCAGTTTCACACCAACATGGACGTCGCCGAGGCTGGCCCCGATGGCATCGACCAAGTGCAATTCTTGATTGCAACCGCACCGGGCGCGAAACCCGGACCGCTGGCCAAGATTGCCTCAGGCGGCGAATTGGCGCGCTTCCTGCTTGCGCTCAAGATTTGTCTGGCGCGGGATGAAACCGCTATGACCCTAATTTTTGACGAAATTGATCGGGGCGTTGGCGGGGCCACCGCCGATGCAGTCGGGCGGCGCTTGGCCCGTATCGCTGAGCAGCATCAAGTGCTCGTCGTGACCCACTCGCCCCAAGTTGCAGCTTGCGGTGGGCAACATTTCCAAGTGTCCAAATCCGTGGATACGAAAGCTGCACGCACCGATGTTCTGCCGCTCTTGGGGGATGCTCGGCGCGATGAAATCGCCCGGATGCTGTCGGGCGATGTGATCAATGATGCCGCTCGCGCTGCGGCTGATGCACTGATTGAAGGTGTTGCGAAAGGATCCTGACATGACCAGCCTAGCCACCAAAAAGATATGGATCACCGGAGCGGGAACCGGGATTGGGGCTGGTGCTGCACTTGAGCTTGCACGCGCAGGGGCGGAGGTGATCCTTTCTGGGCGTCGTGCAGAACCGCTTGAAAAGGTTGCCGCAGAGATTGCGAAGTCAGGTGGTAATGCCCATGTCGCCCCGCTTGATGTGGCAAATTCGCAAGAGGTTGCACGGGTCGCAGCTGAGATTGGCCCGATTGACATCCTTTTGGCCAATGCCGGTCTCAATGTCGCAAACCGTGCCCTTTCCAAACTTGATACCGAAAGCTGGGACCGGGTGATCAACGTCAATCTCAACGGTGTCTATTATCCCGTGCAAGCGGTTCTGCCCACAATGCGCGCGCGCGGCGAAGGGCAGTTTATCCTGATTTCAAGCTGGGCCGGGAAATATGCCAGCCGCCTTGCCGGAACCGCCTACACAACCAGCAAACATGGGGTGGTTGCGCTCTCGGAATCCATCAATATGGAAGAATGCGCAAACGGCATCCGCTCGACAGTTATTATGCCCGGCGAAGTCGCCACCGAAATCCTGAAGGCCCGCCCAAAGCCACCGTCTCAGCTGGATATTGACCGCATGCTGCAAGTCGAGGACCTCGCCAGAACCGTGCGCTTCGTGGCCGAATCCCCTGCACATATGTGCCTTAACGAGATTCTGATCTCGCCCACTTGGAACCGAACGCATCTTGGTTTTGACGAACTTTAACCCAACATTACGTGCGATCTGAAGAATCCTTAACCCATTTGGGTGATTGTGGACCCGCATACACCTTTTAGGATTTCTTCACTTTGGATCAGATCGACTTTCAGCTCAATTACCGGGCTGATCCGTGCAATCGGAAATTTTTTTTGGGGAATATCTTTATGACCATTCTTAAATCAGCCCTGGCTGCTGCACTCATTGCCGCATCCTTTGCACCATCAGCGCTTGCTGTTCCGCTGGGCGAAAGCGGTGTCGTTTTCACCAACGGCAAGACGTTTACACCGGGAGACTCCGGTGAGGTTCAAAACGACAACCTCATCGACTGGACCTATGATCCTACGCCTGCGATTCCACTCAACAATGTGGGTGGCCATGTGCAGAACCGTGTGATTAACAACGACATTGGCACTAAGACGTTCATGCCGCGTATCCGCGATACCTATAACATTGATGGCGGCACGCTTGTCATCTCGGCCTTCCGGTTAACTGGATATGCAGGTTTCGATGTGGATGTGAATTACCGTACCGATGGTTTGGGCGACAAAGGCTTTACCTCCGTGTCACGCTCCGCTGATGGGGATATTATGACCTTCCGCTTTGACGATCCGCTTTATGTGGATGCAATCACTCCGCCAGGCCGTCAGCAAGAGAGTCTTTTTTCCTCTATCATCACCGACGCCACTGAATACGATATGTCGGGCACGATGACGATCCTTGGCTATGTTCTACCAAACAGTGGGGCGACAATGCCTGATCCCAATGCCGACCTTTTTCAGGTCACGTTGAGTGGGATCGTGGCGCCAACGACAGCCGTGCCACTGCCTGCCCCGCTTGCGCTGCTTGGCGCTGGTCTGCTGGGGCTTGGCGCCGTTGGTCGCAAAAAGCGCAAAACCGCCTGAGCTGGCGTAGGGTGGGTTATTAACCCACCTATTCCAAACCTCAGTTCAGGGCGACGATCTTGCCGGGATTGAGGATATTTTGCGGATCAAACCCACGTTTGATTTCGCGCATCAGGCTGAGCGCCTCACCGTGCTCAGCCTCCATATATTTCATCTTGCCCCGGCCCACACCATGCTCGCCAGTCACGGTGCCGCCCAGTTCAAGCGCGCGCTCATTCATGCGATGCGCGATGCCTTGCGCGGTTTTCAGCTCCGCCTCATCGCCCGGTTCAATCAAAATCGTGGTATGGAAATTCCCATCCCCCACATGGCCCACCATTGGGGCCAACATGCCCTCGGCGTCCATATCGCGGCGGGTTTCCACGATGCACTCTGCCAGCTTTGAGATCGGCACACAGACATCGGTGGTCAGCCCGCGCGCGCCCGGACGCAAAGATTTGATCGCGAAATAGGCGTTGTGGCGCATGCGCCAAAGGGCGTTGCGCTCCTCCGCGCTGTCGGACCATTTGAAATTGGCCCCGCCCATATCCTCAACAATCTCGCCAAAATTCTCCGACTGCTCTTTGACGCCTGCCTCAGAGCCATGAAACTCGATGAACAGATGCGGCTTTTCGGGGAAACTCGTGCCGTCATGAAGGTTAAAGCCACGGATCGACATGTCATCGACAAATTCGATGCGTGCCATCGGAATGCCCATCTGGATCGTGTTGATCACGGTTTGCACGGCCGTTTCCATATCGTCAAATTCACACACCGCAGAGGCCATGCTCTCGGGTTGGCCTTGCAGTTTGAGCGTGATCTCGGTGATGATCCCAAGCGTGCCTTCCGAGCCGACAAACAGCCGGGTCAGATCATAGCCCGCAGAGGATTTGCGCGCCCGCGTGCCCGTGCGAATGATCCGCCCGTCTGCCAGCACGACCTCAAGCGCCAGCACATTGTCCTTCATCGTGCCATAGCGCACCGCCGTCGTGCCCGAAGCGCGGGTCGCCGTCATCCCGCCAAGGGAGGCGTTTGCCCCCGGATCAATGGGAAAAAACAGACCGGTGGCGCGTAACTCTTCGTTCACTGCCTCGCGGGTGACGCCCGGTTGCACAACCACATCCATATCCTCGGCATTAACCGCCAGAACCTTGTTCATATTCATCAAATCGAGCGACACCCCACCCGAAAACGCCAGCGCATGACCCTCAAGCGATGTGCCCGTGCCCCAAGCAATAATCGGGCACTCATGTTCTGCACAAATTTTCACCGCCTCAGACACATCTTCAGTCGTATCTGCAAAAACCACTGCATCGGGAGGCGTTACTGCGTAATAGGCCTCATTCTGACCATGCAAATCCAACACACTTTTACTGGTCGAAACCTTTTCACCCAAACGCTTGCTCAACGCTTCTATGGCTGATTGAATACTCATGACATGTCCTCCCGACTTTGAGGCGAAACTAAAAGGAACTGCTCCGTGGAACAAGGTGAGACTTCAACGCCAGTGGTCGAAGGCCACGATGGTCCCTACGGTGCGCCGATTGATTTGCCGTTGATGAAAGTCCTGCCTGAGTGGATCGATTACAACGGCCATATGAACGTCGCCTTTTACACCAAGGCCTTTGATTTGGCTTTGGACCGCTTGATTGAGGACAATTTTGGCATCGGGGAGGCTTATGCGCGGGATTTTCGCATGGGGCCTTACGCGGTGCAGATGCAGATCCACTATTTGGGCGAACTGCTTGAGGGCGAAGCGTTCTTTTGCCGTGCCTATCTCGTGGATCATGATGCCAAACGCTTTCATCTCGCTGTTGAGATGATCAACAAGGCCAGCGGCGAAATTGCCGCCGTGATGGAGAACCTGACGATGAATGTCGACCTTGAGGCCCGCCGCTCCGCCCCCTATCCCGATTGGGCACAAAAGCGACTCGCAACATGGCAGGCTGAGCACAATGACGTGACACTGCCCAAACAAGTGGGCGCGATTATTGGAATTCGGCGCAAAGGTTGAGAGGCGTGAGCAAAACTGGCGACGGGAATAAGCCTAGGAGCGTTCTAAGCGCGGCTTGGTCACGGATGCTGACAGAAGCGCCAAACCGCATGCAATTCTGGATCATTGCGCTTTTGATTGGGATCGCAGCCGGGGGCGCTGCGGTCCTGTTTCGATCAGCCATCGTTTTCCTGCAAGAACAATTCTATGGCGCCAACGACACCAGCTTGGCCAGCATGGCCGCTGATCTTGATTGGTGGTGGATCGTTCTCATTCCTATCGTTGGGGGCCTGCTTGTCGGGTGCATCACCTCATTTGTGGGCGGGGACGGGCGCACGCGCTCGGTTGCGCATGTGATTGAGGGGGCTGCCTTGCGCGAAGGGCGCGTTGAAAAGCGCGCTGGGATCGTTTCGGCTCTGGCCTCGCTCATCACGCTGTCCACCGGCGGGTCAACAGGGCGCGAAGGCCCGGTGGTGCATTTGGGCGCGGTCATCTCATCCTATGTGTCCAACCTCATCCGCGCCGATGGCATCACCGCGCGCGATTTGATGGGCTGCGCTGTTGCAGCGGCGGTCTCTGCCTCCTTTAACGCGCCGATTGCGGGCGCACTCTTCGCGCTCGAAGTCGTTCTGCGCCATTTCGCGTTTCACGCCTTTGCCCCCATCGTCATCGCCTCCGTGGCTGGAACCGTCGTGAGCCGCATGACCCTTGGTGATTTGACCGAGTTCACACTACCAGCTCACACCCTTGGCTTTTACGTCGAACTGCCCGCCTTCATGATCCTTGGCCTGATCTGTGGCGGCGTCGCCATCGCGATGATGCGCACCCTGTTTTTTATGGAGGATATCGGCGACCGTGTGCAGGATAAAACCAAACTGCCCAACTGGCTCCGCCCTGCCATTTCCGGCGCATTGCTCGGCCTCCTCGCGCTGGCCTACCCCCACATCATCGGCGTTGGTTACGAAACCACCTCTCGCGCCCTAACGGGATCGCTCTTGTTTCATGAAGCGTTTGTTTTTGCTGTGGTCAAAATCTTCGCCGTGGGTTTGACCGTGGCTGGACGCATGGGCGGCGGGGTTTTCTCGCCCGCACTCATGGTCGGGGCACTCGTCGGTTTGGCCTTTGGCTATGCGGCGACTGCACTTGTGCCTGACTTTTCCGGCGCACAAACCATGTATGCCCTTGCGGGAATGGGCGCAGTCGCCGCCGCCGTACTTGGTGCGCCGATCTCAACCACGCTCATCGTGTTCGAGCTGACAGGGGATTGGCAGGCAGGCATCGCGGTCATGGTCGCGGTCTCGCTGGCAACGGTCGTGTCGCAATACTGGTCTGAGGGCAGCTATTTTCATGAGCAACTCAAGCGGCGCAATATTTTCGTCGCCGAAGGGCCGCAGCAATATCTGCTCTCAATGATCGGGGTGTCGCGGGTGATGCGTGTGCTAGGGGATGAGCGCGGCATTCCGCAAAGTGCAGCGCAGGAGTTGATAGAGCAGGGGGCTTTTGTCGAAATCACCGACACACTGGAAACAGTGCTGCCGATGCTGGAAGCCGCGCCCACAGGCTTCCTGCCGGTGATCGGGATCGAGGGGGATGAGCCTGAAATGCTAGGCGCTGTCTTTTATGTGGACGCTTTGCAAACCTTCAACCGCGCTTTGGCCGAAGCTGCGCGTGAAGAGCATACTTAAGCGGTCAGCGGCGCAGTCGAGTTTTTAAGCCAAGCCTTAGCATCGCCCGATACAAGACCCGAAATCTTGTCCCAAACCTCAGCGTGATAGGCATCCAGCCACGCAATCTCGTCTGCGTTCAACAGATCCAGATCCATCAAACGGCGATCAATCGGCGCAAATGTGATGGTCTCAAAAGACATCATCGCCCGCTCGCCCTCACTGCTTGGCCCCTGCACGACCACCAGATTTTCAATCCTGATGCCGTAATCGCCCTCGCGGTAATAACCCGGTTCATTGGATAGGATCATGCCCGCCTGAAACGGTTCGTGACTGATGCGCGAGAGGCGCTGCGGCCCTTCATGCACGCTCAGATAGCTGCCAACACCATGCCCCGTGCCATGATCAAAGTCGCGCCCATCGGCCCAAAGGGCAGCTCGGGCAAACGGATCAAGATCGCGCCCGGCCAAGCCGCGCGGCCAGTGTAACCGCGAGATTGCGATCATGCCCTTGAGGACCAGTGTCGCGGTATGGCGCGCATCGCTCAGACCGTCGCCAATCGCGATGGTGCGGGTGATGTCGGTGGTGCCATCGCGGTACTGCCCGCCACTATCAACCAACAGAATGTCGTTTTTGCGGATCACCCGATTGCTGTCGGTCGAGACGCGATAATGGGGCAGGGCGGCGTTTGGCCCAGCCGCAGAAATGGTCTCAAAGCTGATGTCTTTTAGTGCGCCGGTGCCTTGGCGAATGCTCTCGAGCTTTTGTGCCACATCAATCTCGGTCGTCTCGCCATTTCCGGCAGTGGCATCGACCCAAGCGAGAAATTCCACCATCGCCGCGCCATCGCGCAGATGGGCTTGGCGTGCGCCCTCAATTTCCACGGGGTTTTTGCAGGCCTTTGGCAGGGCAACCGGATCGCGGGCCCAAATCCGCTCGCCCGTCACCGCCTCGGCGATGACAAAGGGCGCGGTTGCGCGATCCACGGCAATCTTGCCGCTAAGCGCTGCGACCTGCGGCTCAAACGCAGCCACCGGATGACGCGCGACGCCATTGCCAAGATGTGCGTTCAGATCGCTTGGAATCTTTGCCTCATCCACGAACCAATCAACTTGGCCGCTCTTGTGCAGCAGCGCAAAAGAATGCGGGATCGGCACGCGCTCAATATCGCCGCCGCGCACATTCAAAAGCCATGCGATACTGTCGGGTTGGGTGATGATGGCCGCATCAGCTTTGAGCGCGCTGGCCAGCTCAGTGCGTTTCTCAGCACCAGATTTGCCCGTGAACTCATCGCCATGGGCAACGATTTGTCCCTTAGGCGCCGGGGGCTGATCCTGCCAAATCGCATCAATGAAATTGCTGGCGGGTTCCAACGAAATCGCATCCCCCCAAGCCTCTCGCAGCCGTGAAATCTCATCATAGGTATGCAACCAAGGATCAAATGCGATGCGCCCCTTTTCGATGTGATCCGGCACCCAAGTGTCCGCACGGATCTTTGGAAAGGGAACTGGCGCGATCACGCCCGTATCTGTCTGCTCATCGGCTTGAATGGTGTAGCGGCCATCAACAAACAGGCCCGCACTCTCCCGCAAAATGACCGCAAACCCTGCCGACCCTGTGAAACTGGTCAGCCATGCCAACCGCTGATCGCGGGGGGCCACATACTCGCCCTGATGGGCATCGGCGCGGGGCACAAGCATTCCGTCAAAATCCGCGCCTTTGAGCGCCTCGCGCAGCTTTGCAACCCGGTCAGCAACTGTGTCAGGCGTGGTGGAAGAGGTATAGCTTTGCAACATCAGCGCGGGCTCCGGGTCAAAAGGTCAAAATGGCATTGGGTGCAGTTTATGGGCAGCGTCAATTTCGGCCATCACATCTTCGCTCAGCACAAGATCGCGCCCCGCCAAGATCAGCTCAAGCTGACCTTGGGTTCGCGCACCAAACAGCGGGCTGACCGCGAATGGGCGCTGATTGCACCATGCCAGCGCCATCTGCACCGGCTCCAACCCATGCTTTTGCGCAATGTCGAGATAGGCTTGCGTCGCGGGTAGAACGCGCGGCGTAGCACGCCCGCCCATCTGATCATTGATCGCCATACGCGACGGCTCAGGGATTTTGCCGCCCTGATATTTGCCGCTCAGATACCCCGCACCAAGCGGCGAAAAGGCCAGTAGTGTGATGTCCTCGTTATGGCCCAGCTCAGCCATATCCGTATCGTAAAGACGGCACAGCAACGAGTATTCGTTCTGCATCGTCGCAATGCGCGGACCACCGGTTCTCAAAGCCGTGTCCAGCCACAACGCAGTGCCCCACGCGCTTTCATTCGACAGCCCAAAGGCACGAATTTTGCCCTCGTCGATCAAATCCTGCGCCACGCCAAGCATATCCTCGATATGGGCAACTGTTTCAGCCCGGTTCTGGCTTGACGGATCATACCCCCAATTCTGGCGAAACATGTAACTGCCGCGATTGGGCCAATGCAGCTGATAAAGATCAATCACATCCGTCTTGAGACGCTTAAGCGATGCCTCGCACGCCGCACGCATTGTTGCGCCATCTGGATCAGACCCCGCACGAATGGTCTTATTGCCACCCCCTGCCACCTTGGTCGCAATCACCAGTTCGTCGCGCCGTCCGGTCTTTGTACACCAATTGCCGATAATCTCTTCGCTGCGACCGGCCCATTTGGGATCCATCGGCACCGGATATGCCTCCGCCGTGTCCAGAAAATCGACCCCAGCATCCAGCGCAGTTTCGATCTGTATATAAGCCTCCTCTTCGGGCGTTTGCGAACCATAGGTCATGGTGCCAAGGCAAAACTGGGAAACCGTGATGTCTGTTCGGCCAAGCGGGATGCGTTTCATGAGCGTATGGTCCTGAGAAAAAGCGTTCTCAGAACATGCTATTGATTGCGCCTCTCAGGGCAATGGCAGAACGTCGCCTTGCTCGGTTTTTTGCGCGCTTAGGCCGCGCGGACCTCATTGGCGGCCTCAATCATAGCGCCTGACACGGATTGAAAGGCGACAATCCATGCGACTTGCAGCTCGTCATCCCAAATACCGTCCAAGTTTTTGTGGAGCGCATAGATCAGTGCTGCCCCAACCGGCTCATAATCGCGGTCCGCCACTCCGTAACCAACATGGCGCTTGCCCAAATTGCGGACGTCCTCGATCGCGGCGTCAAGCTTATGCAGGTTTTGCACGATCGTTGCCAATGCGACCACGAGCTTGCTGCGCTGATCGTCCATGTTGTGGGGGAACAGTTCCTGAAAGTCTGGACGCAGCTCAAACAGCCGCGCGTAAAAATCCTGCGCCAAAATCGTCGCCCGTGGCACCAGCTTGGCAAAGGAATCCTGGATCAATTCTATTTGCTTTGCATTCAGCATAAGAGGCGACTCCTTTGGCGTGCCAGAGCTTTCACTACGATCTGTTGACGCGCGCAATGTGCCTTTGCAAAGTTTAAATCGGGAATAAATCTGCCCAATTTTCAGGCAGTTTCTAGTTCAAATTTTTCTGAGTTAAGGCATTTCCAGCTTACATTGGATCGCGTGTTCGTAGCCGCTCGTAGTGCTTGAACGTGAAAAGCGATTGCGTCAATGAAAACTAAAAAGGCTGATCCTTAGCTCGCCTTGCGCATCGCCTTGGCCATGGTCGCGGGGTTGCTGTCAAAGAGCGAAGCAAGCTGCTCTGTCATCGCGCCCGCCAACTGCTCCACATCGGTGATCGTGACCGCACGCTGGTAATAGCGCGTCACGTCATGACCGATGCCGATTGCAATCAGCTCCACCGCACGACGCCGCTCAATCATGTCGATCACGTCGCGAAGGTGTTTTTCGAGGTAATTGGCCGGGTTCACGGACAGCGTACTATCATCAACCGGCGCCCCATCAGAAATCACCATCATGATCCGGCGCATCTCAGGGCGCGCACAAATCCGGCGATGGGCCCATTCCAGCGCCTCCCCATCAATGTTTTCTTTCAGCAAGCCCTCTTTCATCATCAGCCCAAGATTGGGCCGGGTCCGCCGCCATGGCGCATCGGCCCCCTTATAGATGATGTGGCGCAAATCATTCAGCCGCCCCGGCGTTGGCGCACGGCCACTTGTCAGCCATTGCTCGCGCGACAGCCCGCCCTTCCAAGCCTTGGTGGTAAAGCCCAGAATTTCGCATTTCACCTGACAGCGCTCCAGCGTGCGCGCCAAAACATCCGCGCAAATCGCCGCGATAGAAATCGGCCGCCCGCGCATGGAGCCTGAATTGTCCAGCAGCAGGGTCACGACAGTATCACGAAATTCCGTGTCTTTTTCGATCTTGAAGCTCAGCGGCGTGGTTGGGTTGGCCACAACCCGCGCCAGACGCCCCGCATCCAGCATACCCTCTTCGCGATCAAACTCCCAAGACCGGTTTTGTTGCGCCTGCAAGCGCCGTTGCAGCCGGTTGGCCAAGCGCGAAACCGCGCCCTTCAGCGGATCTAGCTGTTGGTCGAGATAGGCGCGTAGGCGCTCCAGCTCAGCCGGGTCCGCCAAATCCTCGGCCAGAACTTCCTCATCGTTTTCGGATGTGAAAATCTCGTAATTTGGGTCCGCGTCGGAAACCGGTGGGGCAGGGCGGTCCAGCGGATCATCGCCATTGTCGGCTTCGGTCTCATCGGCGAGATCATCCTCGTCCATTTCTTCAGTCGACATCTCAGCCTGTAGCTGGTCCATATCAACATCCGATGGATCAGACGTTGTTTCTTCCTGATCTGAGCTCTGATCCTCTTCGTCGCCGCCAGATTCCTGATCGTCCTGATCCTGCTGCTCTTCCTGCTCGGCCTCTTGATCTTCGTCCTGATCTTCCATGTCCGGGTCTTCGCCCAGCTGATCGCCATAGCCGAGGTCTTCGATCACTTGGCGCGTCAGCTTGGCAAAGGCCGACTGATCCGCCAGCACATCATCCAAATTCTCAAGCGTTTCGCCCGCATTCTGCTCCATAAAGCCGCGCCACAGTTCCATTACGTTTTCCGCGCCCTTGGGTAAATCGCGGCCCGTGGCGAGGTGGCGGATCATGTAACCCGCAGCCGTCGAGAGCGGCACCTGACCGCTATCCGTCGCCTGATCAAAGCCAAGCCGGCGCGCCTCATCGGCAATCTTGGCGTCAATATTCTGCGCCGTGCCGGGCATTGCGCGGGCACCAACGGCCTCACAGCGCGCCGTTTCCATGGCCTCATAAAGCTCACAAGCAGTCTGCCCTTGGGGCATATACTTGTTGTGCGTGGAGGCATTGTGAAACCGCAGCTTCAAGGCATAAGCATCCGCCGTGCCCCGCGCCAATAGGACCTCTTCGCGGGTCATGCGCCGTGTCACTTGCGGCAAGCGTGCCGCTTCATTGGACAGGCCCGGCGGGTCCACCGAATAAGTCACCGCCAGCTCAGGCTCATTGGCCATCGCACGGGTGGCCTCGGCCAGTGCCTTTTTGAACGGTTCAGCGGGGTTATCGTTTGATGCAGACATGGGCGCAGTTATGCCCTTAGGGCCGCGCGAAGGGAAGTGGGTAATTGCGCCCTAAGTCTTAGCTCGACAGCAACATTTGATCGCATTGCGACAGCAAGCTTGCGGCGCGGGCATGGGCGGCACCACGCGCATCAAGTTCAGTCCCGAAATCACCCAGATTGAGCAGTCGCGCTTGGGCGAATTTCGCCTCAATGCGCCAGTTCAAAACCGTACGCGGCGCAAGCCCGTCAGATTTCGCTCCCGGCAGAATGGCCGCGACCAGATCCGCAAAGGCCGCCCGTTTGCGCGCAGCTTCATCCGCGCCCGGAATTTCCAGCATCCATTGCCGTTCCATCGTCGCACTAAAGCGGCCTGCGCAAGCGGCAAAGTCTCGGATCAATTGATGTTGGGTGCCACCAGCGCTGGCTGAAGTGGCGAAAAGCAGGAAAACGGCTACAAGTGTTTTAAAACTGCACATGCATTAAACATTACCGCACAATCCTTACGCAACAATGAAAATGTTCACTGGAAGTTCCAGTATGTGGCCTACGCGCCTCAGCCGCCAGCTTAAGATGCGATGAAATTGTCGCAAAATGCCCGGTCTTCCCGGATCAAATCATCCGCCATCTCGCCGGTTGCCGCCATATTGCGCTCAAAGCGCTTCACGTAATTCACAATGAACGGCCGCAAGTCCTGCTTGATGCCTTCATTGATCACATCGATCCCATCATCGCTTTTTTCAGAGCGGATAAAATTCGCCTGCGTCAGGGCCGTGTTCATATTGGCATCAAAAATCGCACGCTCTTTATCGCTGAGATAAGGCTTAGAAGAATGCCACCACAGATGCGCATAATAAAGCCCGCCACAGCGCACAAAGGCCATGTCGGGTGTCGCACCCGCCTCAATACTCTCACTGATGGTCTGATCCTGCGCACTGGCGGCCCCCGAAAGAGCCAGCCCAAATACCAAAGCGATCAGCCCTTTACCCAAGGCTGATCGAGGCTGCGCTCTCTGGCAGCTCTTCGTCAAAACAACGCTGATAGAACTCAGCCACGGTCTCCCGCTCCAGCTCATCGCACTTATTCAAAAACGTCAGGCGGAACGAAAAGCCGACCTCATTAAAGATCGCCGCATTCTGCGCCCAAGCAATCACCGTCCGCGGGCTCATCACAGTCGAGATATCACCATTCATAAACGCTGTGCGCGACAGTTCCGCGACCGTCACCATCTGGCTCACGATCTTGCGATCTGCGCCGGGATTCTTGGACATCACGATATCGACCTCGGCCTCATGGGGCAGATAGTTCAGCGTTGCCACCAGCGACCAACGGTCCATCTGGCCTTGGTTGATCTGCTGCGTGCCGTGATACAAACCCGTCGTGTCACCCAAGCCAACCGTGTTGGCCGTCGCGAACAGGCGGAAAGATGGGTGCGGCGTGATGATCTCGTTCTGGTCCAGCAGCGTCAGCTTGCCATCAACTTCCAAAATCCGCTGGATCACAAACATCACATCCGGGCGACCCGCATCATATTCGTCAAAAACGATGGCTGTCGGATTTTTCAGCGCCCAGGGCAAAATGCCCTCATGGAACTCAATAACCTGCTTGCCCTCTTTGTTGATCTTGATCGTATCCTTGCCGATCAAATCAATCCGAGAGATATGGCTGTCCAGATTAACCCGCACACAAGGCCAGTTGAGGCGCGAGGCCACCTGCTCAATATGCGTCGATTTCCCTGTGCCGTGATAGCCTTGGATCATCACCCGGCGGTTATGCGAAAAGCCCGCCAAAATCGCCATCGTGGTGTCGCGGTCAAAAACGTAAGATTCATCGCGATCAGGCACACGATCCGTTGCCTCAGCAAAGCCTTTGACAGTCATGTCACTGTCAATTCCAAAGGCATCGCGCACCGAAATATCTTCAGTTGGTTCTGCCAGCATCTCTGGATTGCCGTCGGCCATAATCTACCCTTTACCGTAATATTGCTACGCCTTTTGATACATATCCTGCGCAGTGGCAAGGGCAAGGCTTGACATATAGGTAGCATTGCGAAGGCTATGCTTAAGTCTACGCCACGGAAGGTAAGAAAATGATTGAAGAACCGCCCCTCGTAACTCTCAAAACCCGCGCCAGCCGCAATCGCCCGACTGAGGCGCAAATCGCCGCGTTCAAAGATGTGCCAACCGGGTTCCTCTGTGACGCAATGGAAGGGCAGGGTGCGCTCGACTACACAATCAAATGCCTCCCCGGTCTTCCTGATCGCATGGCAGGCCCCGCGCTCACCTGTCATTCCGGTCCCGAAGACATCCTTGGCCTTGTCTCCGCGCTCACCGAAGTTGAACCGGGCGATGTGCTGGTAAATGCAACTGGATCATGGCGCGGATGTGCCTCCATTGGGGATCGCGTGTCCGGCATGGCAAAGAATTCCGGGGCTGCTGGCGTTGTGACCGATGGGCTGGCGCGGGATTTGCCCGGCATACAAGAGGTCGGCAACCCACTCTTTTGCGCGGGCCTCTCGCCCAACTCCCCCTTTGGCAAAGGCCCCGCAACTGTTGGCATGGCCGTAAAGATCGCCGGGCACCCCGTGGACAGCGGTGATATGATCGTCGCGGACCAAGACGGCGTCGTCGTCGTGCCGTTTGCGCGCATCGACGAAGTGATTGCCACGCTCAAAACCATCTACGAGCTGGAATCCGGGCTGGATCAGCAGGTCGCAGAGGGCCTAAAAGTCGCGCCAGCCATTGTAGAACTCGTAAATGGGCCGCAATCGCGCCGGATTTAGGCCAGATTCTTGGTCTGATTTGTCTAAATTTGGAGCAGAATTGTATGCATCCAACATTGCTGCC
>CAZQMR010000002.1:0-40757 GCA_964594465.1 uncultured Rhodobacterales bacterium | reverse complement strand
GGATGCTCGACACGAAGTCCAAAATGATCGAAACCGGGGCGGGCATTGATTGGGCGACAGCCGAAGCGCTTGCCTTTGGGTCGCTTGTGCTGGAGGGCTATCCGGTGCGTTTGTCGGGGCAAGATTGTACGCGCGGTACGTTTTCGCAGCGTCATTCCGGCATTATCGATCAGGAAACCGAGCAGCGCTTTAAGCCGCTCAATCATATTCGCGAAGACCAGAAAACTTACGAAGTCATCGATTCCATGCTGTCGGAATACGCGGTTTTGGGTTTTGAGTATGGCTACACGCTCGCAGAACCGAACGCGCTGACCATTTGGGAGGCGCAGTTCGGCGATTTCGCCAATGGTGCGCAGATCATGATCGACCAGTTTATCTCGTCGGGCGAACGCAAATGGTTGCGCATGTCTGGTCTGGTGATGCTTTTGCCGCATGGCTACGAAGGGCAGGGGCCAGAGCATAGTTCGGCCCGATTGGAGCGGTTTTTGCAGATGTCCGCAGAGGACAATTGGATCGTCGCCAATTGCACAACACCGGCGAATTACTTCCATATTCTACGCCGCCAAATGCACCGCTCGTTCCGCAAGCCACTGATTATGATGACGCCCAAATCGCTCTTGCGTCACAAATTGGCGGTGTCAAAGCTGGATGAAATGGCAACCGGATCCAGTTTCCATCGCGTTTTGTGGGATGACGCGCAATATGGCAATTCCGATACGAAACTGGTCAAAGACGATAAGATCAAACGGGTCGTGGTTTGCTCGGGTAAAGTCTATTTTGATCTGTTGGCGGCGCGTGATGCAGCCGGGTTGAAAGACGTCTATATTATGCGGCTGGAGCAGTTTTATCCGTTCCCGGCACTGTCCATGACCAAAGAACTTCAGCGTTTCTCTAATGCCAAGGTGGTTTGGTGTCAGGAAGAGCCGAAAAACCAAGGTGCGTGGAGTTTTGTTGAGCCAAATCTTGAGTGGGTTTTGCGCCGCGTCAAAGCAAAGGAAACCCGTGCCAGCTATGCAGGTCGAACCGCCTCGGCCTCGCCTGCAACTGGTATGGCCACCAAACATAAATTTGAACAAGAAGCGCTCGTGAACGACGCGCTGGGTATCTAAAGGACCGCAGATGACTGAGATTCGTGTGCCCACACTGGGCGAAAGCGTGACAGAGGCGACCGTTGCCACTTGGTTTAAAAAACCGGGCGACGCTGTTGCGGTCGATGAGATGCTCTGTGAGTTGGAAACTGACAAGGTAACAGTGGAAGTTCCATCGCCAGCGGCTGGAGTTTTGGGGGAGATTGTTGCCCAAGAAGGCGCGACGGTTGGCGTTGATGCCTTGCTTGCAACGCTCGCAGCCGGTGACGGTGCCGCGACCCCAGCCAAACCCCAACCCCAACCCGCCAAGAGTGCAGAACCCGCCCGCGCTGATGGTCCATCAGAAACCGTCAATATTTCGGTGCCAACGCTTGGCGAAAGCGTGACCGAGGCGACGGTTTCCTCTTGGTTCAAATCTGTTGGCGACCAAGTCACGCAAGATGAAATGGTTTGCGAACTTGAAACGGATAAAGTGTCGGTGGAGGTTCCGAGCCCGGGCACTGGGATTATCACTGAAATCCTAGTCCCCGAAGGCGAGATCGTTTTGGCAGGTGGTGCGCTTGCGAAGATTCAATTGGGCGAGGGGGCGAGTGTTGCATCCCAAGCACCTACCGCGCCCGCACCAGTGCAAGCGGCGAGCGGTGCCAAAGACGTTGAAGACGCACCTTCGGCCAAAAAGGCGATGGCCGAGGCGGGAATGACGTCAGATCAAGTGCAGGGAACCGGTCGGGATGGTCGTGTGATGAAAGAAGATGTGATGAAAGCGGTGCAGGCCGCTTCAACTGCGCCTACACCAGCGGCTGCAGGTGTTGGCCGCGGGCCGGTGGCAGTGGCTGATGCAGATCGAGAAGAGCGGGTTCGTATGACGCGCCTGCGCCAAACAATTGCGCGTCGCCTGAAGGATGCGCAGAACTCTGCCGCAATGCTCACGACCTATAATGAGGTCGATATGAGCGCTGTGATGGCGCTGCGGTCTGAGTACAAAGACCTGTTTTTTAAGAAGCATGGCGTGAAGCTTGGCTTTATGTCGTTTTTTACCAAAGCCTGCTGCCATGCGCTTTTGGAAGTGCCTGAAGTGAACGCGGAAATTGATGGCACAGATGTTGTTTACAAACGCTACGTCCATATGGGGGTCGCGGTTGGCACACCAAACGGGCTGGTTGTGCCGGTTGTGCGCGATGCGGATCAGATGGGATTTGCAGCGATTGAGCAGAAAATTTCCGAACTTGGCCTGCGCGCGCGGGATGGCAAACTGTCTATGGCGGAAATGCAGGGCGGCTCGTTTACCATTTCTAATGGTGGCGTCTATGGCTCCCTGATGTCTTCACCGATTTTGAACCCGCCGCAATCTGGCATTCTTGGTATGCACAAGATTCAAGACCGCCCGATGGTGGTTGGTGGCGAGATCGTTGTTCGCCCAATGATGTATCTGGCCCTGAGCTATGATCACCGCATTGTCGACGGCAAAGGCGCTGTGACGTTTCTTGTGCGGGTAAAAGAGGCGCTTGAAGATCCGCGTCGCCTGTTGATGGATCTGTAAACCTGGTCTTAAAAATAAATGGAGGCCGGGTATGGCTGCATATGACGTAATTATCATCGGCGGTGGCCCGGGCGGCTATGTTTGTGCCATTCGCTGCGCGCAGCTTGGCCTGAAAACCGCCTGCGTTGAAGGACGCGGCGCGCTTGGCGGGACCTGTTTGAACGTGGGTTGCATTCCGTCCAAGGCTCTGCTGCATGCGACCGAGCTCTATCATGAGGCTTGTGAAAACTTCACGAAAATGGGTCTGATGGGCAAAAGCCCCTCTGTCGATCTTGGCAAGATGATGGAGTACAAACAGTCAGTTATCGATCAAAACACCGGCGGCATCGAGTTTTTGTTCAAGAAAAACAAAGTCGACTATCTGCGTGGCTGGGGCAAAATCGAGGGCGCAGGTAAAGTTTCCGTTGATGGCGATGTTCATGAAGCTAAGAATATCGTGATTGCGACAGGTTCGGAGCCTTCAGCACTGCCGGGGATTGAGGTTGATGAGAAGCGTATTGTCACATCGACTGGCGCGCTTGAATTGACAAAGGTGCCAAAGCGCATGGCGGTGATTGGCGCTGGTGTTATCGGCCTGGAAATGGGCTCGGTTTTTGCGCGACTTGGCGCTGAAGTAACGGTGATTGAGTATTTGGATCACATCACGCCGGGCATGGATGCTGAGGTGGCAAAGAGCTTCCAGCGTATATTGCAAAAACAAGGGCTTAAGTTCGAGATGGGCTGTGCGGTTGAAAGCGTGGAAAGCCTGAAAACCAAGTTGAAGGTTACGTTTACACGGCGCAAAGACGACAGCAAAGATGAACTGGACGCCGAAGTTGTGTTGGTGGCGACAGGCCGCAAACCCTACACGACTGGTTTGGGGCTGGAGGCCGCTGGAATTGCGCTCAGCGATCGCGGGCAGATTAAGACAGATGCGCACTGGGCGACGAATGTTGCTGGCATTTACGCAATTGGTGACGTGATCGCGGGCCCAATGCTTGCACATAAGGCAGAAGACGAGGGAATGGCGGTCGCTGAGACGATTGCAGGTCAAAAGGGCCATGTGAATTACGATGTTATTCCCGGTGTGATCTATACGGCACCAGAAGTGTCAACTGTGGGCCTGACCGAAGAGGCGCTTAAAGAAGCCGGTCGCGCATATAAGGTTGGTAAGTTTTCGTTCATGGGCAATGGCCGGGCGAAGGCAAATTTTGCAGGCGAAGGATTTGTGAAGCTCTTGGCTGACGCGAAAACCGACCGGATTTTGGGCGCCCATTTGATTGGGCCAATGGCGGGTGATCTCATCCACGAAATATGCGTGGCAATGGAGTTTGGTGCCGCTGCAGAGGATATTGCGCGGACATGTCACGCGCATCCAACCTTCTCCGAAGCTGTGCGCGAGGCGGCTTTGGCATGTGGTGACGGCGCCATTCATGCCTAGCCCAGCGTGCAGGTGTTGAAAGCGACTGGTCGCCGGTCATTTCTGGGATCAGTATCACGGGGGCTTGGTCGACGGGAGTTAAGTTAACAGCAGTCGCAAGCCACCCGTAACATCTGCTCTGATTGCCAGTCGAAGGCCCGGTTCATCACCGGCACGCAGTGCTGCAATTATTTTGCGGTGGTTCTCTGTGGCGCCGGGGCGATGCAATCGGGAGTAAAGGGCCCGCATTGTTGGGCTGGCCTGTAGCCAGATGCTTTCGACCAAAACCAAAGTTGCAGGCGCCTGAGCGCGCAAGTAGAGCGTGCGGTGGAAGTCCTGATTGCAGCGTACATATCCAACGGCATCACGCTTTGCGACCATTTGATCAACCAAACCGTTCAACGCTTGAAGGCGTTCAATCAAAGCCGGGTGCGCACGAGGGAGCGCGCGGGAGGCAAGCTCGGGTTCCAACAATGCGCGCAAACTGGCCAGTTCTTCCAACCGGTCGTTGCTGAGAAGCGGGGTTGTTATCCTGCCAGAACTTGAGAATTGCAGCGCACCTTCTGCCACGAGGCGTCGAATGGATTCGCGCGCTGGCGTCATGGAGACGTCATGATCTGAGGCGATCTTGCGTAACGTGAGGGCTTGGCCTGGCTCGATATCACCGGACATGATTTGTCCACGCAATGCGCGATAGACCCGTTCATGGGCGGGCAAGGAGCTATCCTGCGGTTGGGCCGTGGCTTTTGAAACATCCTGCATGGGTGTTCTGTGATCACATAACGCATCAGCCCGTCAAGGCTTAGAAGCGGAATCGGTGCAGACTTGAGCCTTGGTTGCGTAGCCAATCGCGTCGGGACTCCCATCCGGGATACGCGTGGGTGACATGGGCCCAGAACGCTTTGGAATGGTTCATTTCAAGGAGATGGGCGACCTCGTGAGCTGCGACATAGTCGAGCACATCGCTGGGCGCCATAATCAGACGCCATGAAAACATCAGATCGCCGCGCGACGAGCATGACCCCCAGCGGGATCTTGTATCGCGCAAACGCATCTCTCCGGGTGTCACGTCTAAAATTGAGGCATACCGTTGTACTGCCTGATCGAGCGCATCGCGGGCGCTGACCTTCAAGAATGCGAGCAATTTGCGCGAAACAAGTTCAGGCTTGCCCGGAATTTCAAGCGTTGCGCCCTTTTGAACAACTGTGCGGCCGGACCCCGGCACCAACCTCAAATCAACACCTTGAAACGGGATTGTTGTACCCAGTTCGGGCGCGCGCGTTGGTTCGCGCGCGCTCATCCGATCGCGCAGCCATGCTTCGTTGCGCTTGGCAAAAGACACCATTTGGCTCTGTGTGGCATGGCGCGGTGCCGTCAAAACGGCCCCGTCACCACTGGCAGGAATGCGCAACGTTAACCGTCGCGCACGCGCATTCTTTCTGAGCTGAACCTCGATGGGGGGATCACCAAGCGCAATCGTAACCGCCATCGTGCCAAATCAGCTCACACGGTGGGCGGCTATAAAGTCGCGCACTTTGGGTTGGATCTGTTCGCGCCAGCGCGACCCATTGAAAACACCGTAATGGCCGACCTTTTCCTGTTCGTAATGGCTCTTTTTCTTCTTAGGCAACTTGGTGAGCAAGTCATGGATCGCCGAAGTTTGGCCAATTCCGGTGATGTCGTCTTTCTCACCTTCAATGGTGAAGAAGGCCACGTCTTTTACGACTGAGGGGTCGATAAGATCGCCGCGATAGAGATAGGCACCAACTGCCAAAAGTCGTTCCTGGAAGACCCGCTCAATCGTTTGCAGGTAATATTCTGCGGTCATATCCATGACTGCCATATATTCATCATAAAACTTCCGGTGCGCAGCTGCACTGTCCCCATCACCACGGATCAGATGGCGGAAGTGATTGGTATGGGCGTCCATATGGCGATCAAGGTTCATCGACAAAAAGCCCGAAAGCTGCAAGAAACCGGGGTAAACCCTGCGCATGAAGCCTTGATTGGGCCATGGAACCGTAGCGATTACGTTGTTTTGGAACCATAACAAATCGCGCTCAGTTGCCAAATGGTTGGGCTGCTGGGGGTTTCGAGATGTGTCAATTGGCGAGCCCATCAAGGTCACGGATGCGGGGCGGGCTGGGTTTTTCTTGCCAGCCATGAGCGTTGTTGCGACGCTAACCGGGACGCCCGGCTGACATACGGCCATAACCGCCGCGCGCTCACCAGTTTCTTCGTAAAGATGCTCGCACATTTCGACGATGTAGTCGGTATAATCATCTAAATCGAATTCACCGGCGCTTAAGGGCACATCGCGGGCATCAATCCAATCTGTGATATAGACGTCATGTTCGGGCAACATTGCCTGTACGGTTCCACGCAACAACGTGGCGTAGTGGCCCGACATTGGGGCCACAATCAGAACCGGCGGCTGGTTTAGTTTGGCGACATGCGCACCCTTGCGCTTGAAATGTAAAAGATCGCAAAAGGGTCGGGACCAGACGACTTCTTCTTCTACTTTTGTGTTTTTCCCGGCCACGGACACGGAGAAAATCTCGAACTCAGGCTTTTCATAGCGCCGAGTTGCATTGATAAACATGTCCAGCGCAGCAGAAGTTGCGCGTGTCGAATACCAACTGGCTGCGGGATTAAACGGCGATTTTAGCGCCTCATTTCCCATCCGGGCGGCTGCGCGCATTGGCGACATAGCCGCATGTGTTAGCTCGTAAGCATGGTATAGCACAAAAAACCCCTCATTTCACCTCAAGGAACGCTAGGCTTCTTTGCGCAGCGCATCAAGGTCTTTGTTGCACCTGCGAAAAGGCCAATTTGAGGCGTTCTATTGCATATAAGTCTTTGACAAGTATGACCGGCATGTGGCATTTGCTGACAATTCTCGATTTTGCATGAAAATGAGGTCTGAAATGCCCAAAGAAGAATGGGGTGTTAAGCGCGTTTGTCCCGAGAGCGGCAAGCGGTTTTACGATCTGAATGCCGACCCGGTAATCAGTCCTTACACGGGCAACGTCGTGGAGCTGGAAATTCCGGGCTCCAAGGTGCGTCCGGCTGAAAAAGAAAAGAAGGATGAAACCAGTGCTGATGATGAAGCAGTGGTGGATCTGGAAGATGATGTCGATGTGTTGGATGATGACGATGACGCAGATGTAAATCTGGGTGATGACATTCTTGATGACAGCGATGATGACGACACCGTCACATTGGAAGAAATTGCCGATGTTCCGGCAGAAGACAATGAAAGCTAAGGGGTAAATACCTCTTGCTAAGATACAGACGGGCGCATATCTAGTGCCCGTCTAAGAGACCGGGGCCATAGCTCAGTTGGGAGAGCGCTTGCATGGCATGCAAGAGGTCAGGGGTTCGACTCCCCTTGGCTCCACCAAACTTCATGATGAGTGCTTTAGAAATCCAGTTCGCATTTGCAAAGCGAGTTAGCGGCGCTCAGACATGAGTTTCACATTATCCCGGACCTATTCCACCGCAGTTTTGATGTATTCTACAAACCCCGGGTTGGGATCACTGTTGATTTTGACGACCTTTTTCCCCTCGTAGGCCCCAATATGACCGGTTGAGTAGGTCGTCTCGATTGCCTCGCCGGGAAACACGACAACTTCTGCGCGGGTTTGCGCTGTGCTGGGTAGCTCAATAATGTCGCCCGGCTGCATCTTCTCAAGCTCTTGCATGCGCATCATTTGTCTGTCCAAAAGCACGGCAACAGGGACCAGAGCTTCTTCTGCGGCCTTGCGCATGTGGTTTTTCCAAATGTCGTTGGGGCTGCGCGTATTCTTGGTTGCTGGCGCGGATTCTGTTGCGGCGCGAATGACATCGAGCACGGACAACGGCACAATGACATCAATGTCGCCATTGCGAGCCGCGGGCCCAACATCGAGTGACACAGTGAGCAACAGAACTTCTGCGTTTTCCGGCGCGATCCGCACCATCGAAACATTCTGTTTGAAATCTACCAACTGCATTTTGTTTTCGACTTCAGTATCAAGCGTTTCTGACACCGCATCAGAGAAGGACGACAAAAGCTGATTGAAAATATCGACACAGAGCACCACGTCGATGCCGGTAAAGCTTCGCGCAGTTGGCATTGGCGAGACATTGGAGTTCCCCCCCATGCGCAAATCAACGATGTGAAAAACAAGATCAGAGCTGATATTTATCAACGCTTGGTTCTCGGCATCCTGCACACCAACGACGCCCAACATCGCAGGCGCGGGAATGCCTTCGAGCACTGGTGCGAGTTTGGTAACCTCACATTCCATAACCAGAGCACTTGTTGTGGTTTTCAGTGCAGGTGCGAGGGACCCTTCCAGAAGTCTTGCGAAGTTATCCCCGATCTCCTCGATTGAGGGAATGGGGGAACGGCTATTTTTTGCGACACCCAGTTTTTTGGCAATGACGTTTTCGGCGGCTTCATCCACTGTGTGTACCCCTTTGAGGCAAGTTTTAAACTTATCAGCGAGATTCACTTCAACGTAGAAAAATTAATATGAAATGGAGGGGCCTGATTTGATTTGATTAGCAATTTAACTAAATCCGAAAAAAAGCGAAGGCAGGTCACAGGCTAGCCTTATCGGGCTGTTAATTCAAAGATGGTTTCTCTTGTGTCAACAGTTCGCAATGACGCTAGAAAGGTTTGTCATGTCCATGTCTTCCGCCCTGAATGCAGGGGTTTCAGGCCTAAATGCCAATTCAAGTAAGTTGGCCACAATTTCCGATAACATCGCAAACTCCAAAACCTATGGTTACAAGCGCGCCGATGTCGACTTTTCTTCCCTCGTATTGACTGAAAATAAAGGGCCTTACACTGCGGGCGGTGTAACGGTTGGATCTTTCCGTATGGTCGAAAGCCAAGGTGCGCTTTTAACCACCAATAACTCAACCGACATTGCAATTGGCGGTCGCGGAATGCTGCCTGTGACCCCGGTTGCCGCCGTTGATACGGAAGACGCGGCATTTCCGCTGCAAATGGTAACGACAGGGTCTTTTCAACCTGATGAAACTGGGCTGTTGCGCACGAAATCTGGTTTGGCGTTGCTCGGCTGGCCTGCGGATATTGATGGCAACATTCCAGCGCAGCCTCGCGACAGCTCGGTTGGCCTTGAGCCAGTTTATATCAACTACAATCAGTTCTCCGCCAATGCGACGTCTGAAATCAGTCTAGGCGTCAACCTTCCAGCGCAGGCCACTGTCGCTGGCGCCACCGGTACACCGATTGAATTGTCGATTGAGTATTTCGACAACCTTAGTGCTTCTCAGACGCTCACTTTGGAATTCGCGCCTTCTGTTCCAGCAACCGGCGCGACGAATGAATGGACTGTGACTGTGACTGATAGTGCGACTGGTGTCGCGCCAGTTGCAGAATATACCGTTGTTTTTGACGCCAATTCTGGAACAGGTGGGTCCATTTCGTCGGTAACGCCGATTTCAGGGGGCACCTATGATCCCGTTGAGGGAACTTTGGATTTTGCAGTAGTTGCAGGTCCAATGTCGGTCAACATTGGGTCCCCGCTCTCCCCTGGTTTCTTGACCCAATTGGCGGCTGAGTACTCGCCCACACAAATTTCAAAGAATGGTGCGCAAGTTGGGTCTTTGATCGGTGTCGAAGTGGATGAAAACGGAATTTTGTCCGCATTGTATGACTCTGGCTTTACGCGGGTTCTTTATCAAATTCCGTTGGCAGATGTTTCAAACCTCAATGGCTTGAAGGCCATCGACAACCAAGCCTTCCAGATTTCGCCAGATAGTGGGCCACTTTACCTGTGGGATGCAGGAAATGGCCCTACTGGAAGTGTTGTTGGCTATGCACGCGAGGAATCAACCTCAGATATTGCGCAAGAACTGACGCAATTGATCCAAACCCAACGCGCTTACTCATCAAATGCAAAGGTCATCCAAACCGTGGATGAGATGCTTCAAGAAACGACAAATATCAAACGCTAACTGACCCACTCCCGGCTTTGCTGGGAGTGCCCCACTTTAAAGAGCGAGGGTTTTCATGAGCCTGACGACATCTCTCAACAATGCCTATTCTGGGCTAAGAGCCTCATCGCAGCGCGCGGAGGTTGTTTCAAACAATGTGTCCAATGCGTTGGTGGAAAATTACACCAGCAAATCGGCGGAAGTCTCATCCAATCGGCTTGGTGGTGTTCGCATTGATGGAATTGTGCGCAGAGAAGACAGTGTTGCAACCTCTGCGCGGCGATTGAATGATGCCAGATTGGGATATGCTGAAGTCAAATCCGAAGCACTTCAGCGGGTTGAGACCGCCTTTGGCCTTCCTGATTCTGCAGGATCACTTGCCAATCGGGCAGCCGATTTTGAATCCGACTTGCGTGGTTTGGCAAATGCGCCTGCCAGCATTCCAGATGCCCGCGCAGTTTTTTCTAGCGCCTCTGAATATGCGAATAAGCTGAATGCCATCTCTCTCAAAAATGCAGAGATCCGAACAGGTGCTGACGCTGCAATCGCTCAAGAAGTGACAAGGCTAAATCAAGCGCTCGAAGAGATTGAGGACATAAACAAGCTGGTCATTCAGGGCGAAATTTCAGGTCGTGACACAACCGTTCTCAAGGATGAGCGTGATGCGCTCGTTGACAAGGTTGCCTCCATCGTACCTGTGAACACCTATATGCGCAAAGATGGCGCAATTGCTCTGTTCACGCCATCTGGTGGTGCTTTGATTGATGGTCGCGCGCGCGAGTTTGGCTTTCAGCAAGCAACAATTGTAACGGCTGGTATGTCTCTATCTGGTGGATCACTCTTCGGCCTGACCGTTGATGGGCAGGCTGTAGATGTGAACTCAGGGCCGGGCTATTATGACGGCGGGTCCCTATCGGCGCATTTTGAGATGCGCGATACCACCATACCAGAGATCGACGCACGCCTTGACGCATTGGCGCGCGATCTTATCGAGCGGTTTCAAGATCCGGCAGTTGATCCAACACTGGCAGCCGGCGACCCAGGGCTATTTACAGATGGCGGCGCAGCCTTTGATCCTTTGAATGAGCTTGGTCTGGCTGGTCGGGTCTCGGTCAATGCTTCGGTTGATCCCAAACAAGGGGGCGTATTGTCCAATCTTCGCGATGGAATGAGTTCCACAGCACCATTGGCCAGTGGTGACAACACGATTTTGCGCAATATGTTAAATGCACTGGTAACTCCGGTGGCACCCAACCCGGCTTTGCTGATTTCCAGTGCCCTTAGTGCACCAGATTTCACAGCGGCCCTTACCGCAGACATTGCCCAGTTCAGCCTCCATGAAGACGAGCAATTCGCTTATCTTAATGGCGAACAAGCCATCCTAAGAACGTCTGAGCTCGATAAGCTGGCCGTCGACACGGATGACGAAATGCAACAGCTCATCGCCATTGAACAAGCTTACGCCGCAAATGCGCGTGTAATCTCTGTTGTGGATGAATTGATGCAAACTTTGATTAGCATATAGGTCTAACATGATCAGCCATTCCACAAGCGATATCGCCTCAAACATGCGCAGCGCTCAACGCGGTGTCGAACTTAGAACCCAGTTGGAAATCACCGGTCGCGAACTCTCGACTGGGCAGAAGTCGGATGTTGTTAAAGCCGCAGAGGGCGCACTTACAACCGTCTTCTCAATAGACAAGAAATTGGGCAACATCGAAGTTTTCCAGAAAACGATCGCTCTGGCTGAGGCGCGCAGTTCAACCGCTCAAAACAGTCTCAGCGTCGTTGAAAGTGCGCTAACAACCATCGGTGTTGACGTTCTCGCTGCGCTTGAAAGGGATGATTTGCAGTCTGCCAAAACCTATGCAAACCAGTCTCGGGCGTTGCTCAATTCCGTGGTAGCCACCCTTAACGCGGATGTTGGCGGTCAATCCATATTTTCGGGAGCTGGATTTGATACACCGGCTCTGGAAAGCAGCGATGTTATCATGACCGACATCGAGGCAATCGTGGCAGCGGCCCCGGATACAACTATCGCGCTGAACGATATCCACACTTATTTCAATGACCCGGCGGGCGGGTTTGCAACCAGCATCTATCTCGGGTCTACCGTCGATGCGCCCGAACTCTCCATCTCCGAGGGGCTGGAACTAAACCCTTTGATCCGGGCCGATACCCAACCTTTGCGCGATACCTTGCGCATTTTGGCCGTTTCAGCAGTGGTCGCTGAGGGTGCTTTTGCCGGTGATGCATTGGCGCAAAAACAGATGTTGAATGATGTGGCAACAGACAGCGTGATCGCGCGCGATGACGTGATTTATTTGCGCCAGGACATCGGCCATGCGCAAAGTATCATCGCGGAAACGTCTGACGGGAATGCTACTGAAAAATCTATGCTGCAAATTACCAGAAACAATCTTCTTGGTGCCGATCCATACGAAACTGCAACCAGGTTGACTGAACTTCAAACCCAGCTTGAGAGTTTGTACCTTTTAACAGCGCGTCTTTCCGGGCTGTCTCTTGCCAATTTCTTGCGGTGAAACCTTTGATATTTAGACTAAAAATCGTCTGGCTTGCACTCATATTGAGCTTGTTCCAACCGCTCTACCTCGCAAACGCGACGGAAGCTAGAATCAAGGATTTGGTCAATATTGATGGGGTTCGCGGCAATGACTTGGTCGGGTATGGTTTGGTTGTCGGCCTAAATGGAACTGGCGACGGACTGCGAAACTCACCCTTCACAGAAGAGGCCTTGACCAATCTTTTGGAGCGGTTGGGTATCAATGTGACTGGCGAAGATTTTCGAACAAAAAACGTAGCGGCCGTGTTGGTTACCGGTGTTCTTCCTAGTTTTGCTCGTGCGGGATCACGCATAGACGTGACGGTCTCCACAGTTGGTGACGCAAAGAGCCTACTTGGTGGCACGTTAATCATGACCCCGCTCAACGCAGCTGACGGGCAAATCTATGCGGTCGCACAAGGGTCCTTGATCGCTGGTGGGGCGGTCGCGGAAGGTGATGGTGCGAACGTAACTCAAGGTGTTCCAACCGCGGGGGTGATCCCGTCGGGGGCTCGGGTTGAGCGTGAAATTGAGTTCGCTTTTGCGGATATGCAAGACATGCGTCTGGCGCTGCGAAACCCGGACTTCACAACAGCAGCCCGGATCGAGAATGCAATTAACAAGAGGTTCGGTCGGGCTCTTGCGAGAATGATCGACAGTGGCACAGTGCAAATTGACCTATCGCGATCGAACGCCCCTTCGCCGGCGCATTTGGTGTCGCTTTTGGAAAACATTGAAGTTGCCCCTGCTCAAAACGCGCGTGTCGTTGTTGATCAAAGATCCGGCACAATCGTCCTTGGCTCCGATGTGAGGATAAGCCGCGTTGCTGTAAGTCAAGGTAATCTGACCTTGCGCGTAGAAGAGCAACCATTGGTGATCCAGCCAAATCCCTTCTCCCGAAATGCTGAAACAATTGTGGTCCCTCGCACGGATGCCGCTATCGAGGAGGAGCCGGGAATAGGCCTTGCCCTTGTCGATGATGCCGTTTCGCTCCCGGAGGTGATTGAAGGTTTGAACGCATTGGGTGTGTCGCCTAGGGATATGATCGACATCCTTAAGGCTATCAAAGCGGCTGGTGCGCTCCACGCAGAATTCATCGTCCAATAATTTAGTCGCCACCAGCGGCTTCTATCTATTTTCGCCAATGCATGGTATCGAAAGCTCCAAAGATTTAGGGGATTCAACCGGGCGCTCTAGTCAAAGTTCAACTGTTATCAAAAACCGACAGAGACGCGTTTATGTTGCTATTTGGTCTAAGGCTGGTTTATCGCTCTGCCTTTCCATATTATGGGCGTGTTAGGGCACCAAGCAGTTCGCGGGAGCTTCTCTGGGAGTTTGGAAAATGGGTCAATACGCACCTGTTCAAGACGCGAAACTATCAATCGCGCCAATGATGGATTGGACAGATCGGTATTGCCGATATTTCCATCGTCAATTTTCCTATCATACTGTTCTTTATACTGAAATGATCACGGCGGCGGCCATCGTGCATGGTGATGCTGCGCGACTTTTGCGGTTTGATCCCGTTGAACACCCGGTTGTATTGCAACTGGGTGGTTCTGAGCCATCAGCCTTGGCTGAGGCTGCATGTATTGCTGCGGATATGGGATATGACGAGATCAACTTGAATTGCGGTTGCCCGTCAGATCGGGTTCAATCCGGTGCGTTTGGGGCCGTTTTGATGGAAAGCCCAGAATTGGTTGCGGATTGTGTTTCAGCAATGAAAAAGGCGGCACCCGGTGTCGAAACTTCGATCAAATGCCGGATTGGGATTGATGATCAGGATCCAAACGCAGTTCTTCCGAATTTCCTGCGAATTGTGAGGGATGGTGGAGCGCAACGCTTCACGATCCATGCGCGCAAAGCTTGGCTCAAGGGGTTGAGCCCGAAAGAGAACCGCGACATCCCACCATTGGATTATGATCTTGTCCACCAGATGAAAGCCGAATTTCCTGACCTTTGGATTGGCATCAATGGTGGCATTACGACGCTGGAGGCGGCTCAGGATTTACTGTCGCGTAACATTGACGGGGTGATGATTGGGCGCGAGGCCTATCACAATCCGACAGCTATCCTTGGGCCATCCGATCTTCAGATTTACGGCACCGGTCAGACGATCACAGCCCATGGCGCGATTGCTGCCATGCTTCCCTATATCGAAGATGAGCTGAGTGCTGGTACTCGGTTAAACCAAATCACCCGGCACATGATTGGAGCCTTTCAAGGGCGACCCGGCGCGCGACGTTGGCGTCAGATGCTATCAGAAGGTGCGCATAAGCCGGGGGCAGGACCAGACTTGGTCGAGGCCGCCATGGCGCAAGTCGAAGATGGGCGGCTGGATGCAGCAAGCTGATTTTCTGCAACATGGATGGGCGCGCTTTGCGCATGATCCTGAACTTGACGACTGGGCGCGTGCCATTCGACCCATTGGCATTTCGCTGGCCGAAGATCCAGACCTGCGGTCCGATTGGCTCCGTCATGGTGGAACTTGGTTCGCCGGGGTCAATGTTCTACCGAACTCCAAGTCTGGCGCGTTGGGGCAAAGTGGTGCCTTGCGAGGCCAGGTCGTTGATTTCATAGCCAAACTTCATCCCGAGTACAGGGTTTACTGGGATCAGGGACAGATTTCTGTTTGCTATCCGGGGTATCCAATGCCTGACGATGGCGAGACAGATGCCGCATTCACCTTCAGGATCAAACGGGATGCAACCCATATGGACGGAATGCTCGCCATTGGTGCTGAGCGCCGGCGGTTTTGGCGGGAGTTTCATGGGTTCGTGCTCGGCGTGCCCCTCACATCTGCCGATGCAAAGGCAGCCCCCCTCGTTGTGTGGGACAAAAGCCATGAAATCATGCGCTTGGCATTGCGGGGGGCATTATCCGCTCATGCCCAAGAAAACTGGTCAGAGATTGACCTGACCGAAGTCTACCAAGCCGCGCGTCGCGAGGTTTTTGATACCTGCAAGCGGGTTGAATTGTCTGTTCGACCGGGCGAGGCCACGCTTTTGCATCGCTTCACGTTGCACGGTGTGGCTCCTTGGGAAGAAGGTGCGCAAGCAGAGCCTAGTGGTCGGATGATCGCCTATTTTCGTCCGTGCTTTGCTTGGTCCGCAGGCGAGTCCCTCGCCGCGCCATAACGCGCCAAAACAAGAGCGGCGCGGCATACCCCCGTATTGCCGCGCCGCCTTTCCTCAAGCCTTGCGGCGAGGAAATGAACTTGGGTCTTGGTCTCAGTTGCGTAGGATCATTTCATCGCCACGCAACACGACTTCTTTCAATGCGCCAAGATAGGTCATTCCAAGGAGACTTGAGTCAAGAAGACCCTCTAGCGCGACCGCGGCTTCAACATTATGCAGCGTCACGCCACCGACATCGACATCATCCAGAACGATGGTTGCGACATATGAGCGTCCGCTAGCGGTTATGACCGGCACTGAATAGTCGAGCGCGTGGACACTTATTCCGATGCTTTTGGCGTGTTCGTGGCTCAGCAGAATGACGGACGCACCTGTGTCCACAAGCATCTCAACAACGCCATTTCCGTTTATTGTCGCAGTGGCATGAAAGTGCCCGTCATTGCCCCGCTCAATGGCCGCCGATACATGTGAAAGTGCGAGTGTTGGCTGACTGGTCAGGGGGAGGGCGCTTAGGGAGACCATAGCAATCAAGGCTAAAGGTGCGCCGATCGACGCGACGGTCAGACGCTGAAACGTGCCTTTGAATTGGGCACCAAGTGTGAGGCCCATTAGGAACAGACCGCAAAGCCCGCCGATTGCTACTAAATTTGCAGAGAGAGTGATGTCCAATGCAAGTGCCGCTCCAAGCAACACCATTGCAATTCCCATCGTCAGCCCAAAAATGGTCCACGCATTCATGTTCCACCCACCATATTACTCGTTACGCATACTACACCGCTCAAACACACAAGCGGCGGTCAGTCTTCGGTATGAAGTTTAGGAGAAGAGAGTTGCTTTGAGCATGCTCACAAAAGGAACTGCGACAACCGCCGCTGCTGCTACTGCAGTCGTTCCGTCATGGGAGAGATCGATGAAGAGGCCAAAGTGCTCGAATACGAAGTGTTCGAAGCTTGTGCGGCCTACTGGCATGGAACCTGCAAAATTTGTCATAACGCGTTTCTCCAAGAAACATACTGATTACTGAACTGTCATCGTTTTAGGCACAATCTGGGCAAAAGTCACCAAAAAAGTGACGCAATTGGGCATTTTCCGCCACATTTGCGTCGCAATCATCTACACAAAAAATCGTGTAAAATCAGATTTTTGTGCGGTTTTTCAGTCGCTTAGCTCGACCTTGGCGAGATTTGGGCAGCAAATCGGCACGACTGTCTAATTCTGCCTTAATTGTTCTTCTTTCGTCAGAACTAAGGCGCGACCAGGCGGAAATCTCGTCAATTGTGCGAAAACATCCAATACAGATTCGTGCTGTAGTATGCATTACACATACTTTTACGCAGGGAGAATCGGGTTCGTTGCGGGTCCATACCTCGTCAGTCATGCTGCACCCAAATGTTGCAAGCGGTCCAAAGCGCCTTGCAGGATGTAGGCAGCCGCCACGTGGTCTATCACTTCTGCACGGCGTCGGCGTGACGTATCGGCCTCCAACAGCGCCCGTTCTGCGGCAACTGTAGAAAGACGTTCATCCCAAAAGCCGATCGGAATGCTGCCGCGCTGGGCTAGATTACGTGCGAAGGCCCGGGTCGATTGGGCTCGTGGCCCTTCTGAGCCGTCCATATTGAATGGCAGCCCCAAGATCAGCCCACCGATTTCGCGCTCGCTGATCAATGCGTCCAGTTCAGCGGCATTTACGCCGAACTTGCCACGCTTGAGCGTTTTGAGCGGGGTTGCCACTTGCCGCATCCGATCCGAAACCGCGACGCCAATGGTCTTTTCACCCAAATCAAGCCCCATAAGCGCTGTCATTGGCGCAATCGCACCGGCCATAGCTGCCATATCGTCGAATTGGGTCATTGCGCGACTTCGGCTTCTTGTGCCGCTTCGCGGAGCAATTGCAACGCGACCGGATCGTCGCTGAAAGCTTCCTGTGCCGATTTCCAAGCTGCATCTGCTTCGGCCACGCGACCCTGCACACCATAAGCGCGGATCAGCCGCATCCAATCCTGCACGGGGCCACCTTCCTCAGACAATCGCTCGGCCAAGCCCGCCACCATTGAATTGATCATAGCTTGGCGGTCTTCTGGGCTCATTTGCTCGGCATCTTGGATTTGCTCGCCCGTTGGCCCAGGTAAAGGTGGGTCATAGCGTTGGCCAGCTTGCTGGGCCGCGAAAGGCAGGCGGGCGTTGATGTCTTCCATCCAATAACTGTCCGCGTGTCCCTCACGCTGTAGTACCGACCACAAACGAAACGTGAAATCGGGCCGTCCGTTTTGCAACGCCATTAGCCCTGAGAAATACCGCGCTCTAGGATTGCGCGGGTCAGTATCAAACGCTTTGACGATCACGTCCTCAGCTTCAAGCGAGACAAAGCCGCCTGCAGCAAAGATCATGTATTCGGAAAGGTCGGCATAATCCTCCGCAGTGGCCTTGTCTCCGAGCAGGTTCAAATAAGCCCCTTGTGCATCATAGGCTTCCTTATAGCGGCCCAAGCTAAGGTTCTGCTGGATATAGAGCTGGTAGCCCTGCGCATTGCCTTTGCCAGAAACCAAAATCTCACGCAATTGAGCCAGCAGATCCAAATGTTTCTGTTCAGCTTCAGGGGGTGGTGTTCCAAAACGCTCTTCGCCCGTTGCTTGGTCCGGGCGATTTTGCATTTGTATGGCGGCATTGGCCAGACGTTCCTTAAGTGGCAAATCCTGCAAGCCGGGGGCGCCCAGATAAGAGTATAAACCGACAGTTGCGCCGCCAAGGATCAGGACCAGCGCCAATGCGATCAATCGCATAGGCTTGCCTGCGGTGCTTGCCTTGGCTTGAGTGTCCGCTGCACGCAGCAATCGGCGCTGCACTTCGATCCGGCTGGCCTCAGCCTCATTGTCGCTTAACAAACCACGCGCGACATCGCTTTCAAGCTCATCCAATTGGTCGCGATAGATCGAAAGCTCACTTTCCTCTGCAATATCTTGGGGAGGTGAAGGGCGCCATAACGCACGTGTCAGCCACGCGGCTACCACCAAAGTGAGAAGAATTGCACTGATCCAGAACGTCATATTGCCTTGCTACTAGGGCAAGACGCGCTCAACAATGCTAAAGAGCCGCGCATTTGGTCACAGTGTCGCGAAAGTGGCGCGAAACGACGTGGCTTGGCCGCTGGAAAATCCCCACTCTTTTAAGTAGGAAACAGATAGGCATCCTCGGGGCTGAGGATTCGCCCGGATTTATCCGCTTATTGTGAGGATTCTCATGCGTCGCTATTCCGCCTTTGCCATCGCTCGTGAAGCAACGCGTTATCACTCCGGCTGGGAACGGGCCTGGGCCTCTCCCGAACCAAAGTCGCAATATGATGCGGTCATCGTTGGCGCGGGCGGTCATGGTCTGGCGACGGCTTACTATCTGGCCAAAAACCACGGCATGACGAATATTGCCGTGGTGGAAAAGGGCTGGCTTGGTGGTGGAAATACCGGGCGCAATACGACGATCATTCGCTCCAATTACCTACAGGACGAAAGTGCCGCAATTTTTGAAAAGTCCCGTGCGCTTTATGAGGATCTCTCGCAACGCCTGAATTTCAACATCATGTTCTCGCCACGCGGCGTTATGATGCTGGCCCAAACGGAACATGAGCTTCGGGCGTGGAAGCGCACAGCACACGCCAATCTCCTTGCTGGGATCCAAAGCGAAATGCTGGATCCCGCCGGTGTCAAAAAGCACTGTCCGATCATGAATATTGACGGCCCGCGCTACCCCGTTCTTGGCGGACTCTGGCAGGCACGTGGCGGAACCGCACGCCATGACGCCGTGGCTTGGGGATATGCGCGTGCGGCTTCTGACCTTGGGGTGGACATTATTCAGCAATGCGAAGTTACAGGTGTGGACCGGGATGCATCAGGTGTAACTGGCATTCAAACAACACGCGGTGCGATCGCCACGAAAAAGCTCTGTATTGTCGTTGCGGGCAATTCAGGCGTGCTGGCTGACATGGCCGGTTTCCGTTTGCCAGTGGAGAGCATGGCGCTGCAGGCGCTGGTGTCAGAGCCTGTGAAACCGGTCATGGATATCGTTGTGATGGCCAACACTGTACATGGTTACATGAGCCAGTCTGATAAGGGTGAAATGGTAATCGGCGGCGGCGCGGATGGGTTCAACAACTACACTCAACGCGGCAGTTTTCAGCATATTGAGGAAACCGTGCGGGCTCTGATCGAAACATTCCCAATGCTCTCGCGCCTCAAAATGCTGCGTCAATGGGGCGGAATCGTGGATATGACAGGAGATCGCTCGCCTATTATCTCGACCACACCAGTGCCGGGCATCTTTATCAATTGTGGCTGGGGAACGGGTGGGTTCAAAGCCATTCCGGGCTCTGGTTGGGCCACGGCAGAGATGGTTGCCGATGGGGCGCCGCGCACTCTCGCCGCATCCTTTTCGCTGGACCGATTTAGCGAAGGTCGAATGATAGACGAGAGCGTCGCGGCAGCGGTGGCGCACTGATGGAGGGTTCAGTCGCCACTTGGAGCAGGGTTGAGGAACGGTGCGCAGATCGCACATATCGCAGTCAAACCCAAGACAATCGCAATCGACGCAAGAATTTCGGTTTCGCAGCACTCCATCAACGTTCCATTGACGAAAGAGTGCACATGATCGGTGAGTGTGTGGGCATTGGCCATCGCGGCGGTCCTTTCAGCGAAATTGGTGGAGGATTAACCTGCCGAGAGCACGGATTTGGCCAACCCGAAGGCCACCATTCCTGCCATCAAAGCCAATCCAAGTTCACTGATGTCAGCCTGCACGCCGTATTGGGCAAGCTTGTTTTCGATGTCGCTGACCATCGTCGGGGCGGATACAAATTTGGAACTCATGGGGGCGTTCCTTTCACTCGTTGCTCAGTTAATTCAAACTTTAGACAAGTGATGGTCTATCCAAACCCCTCTCTCAGTTCAAAGCATCAAGTGTTAATTGGTAAACGCGCCGAGCTGCGACACCAGCTAGTCAGCTTTGTCTTGCGAGCGGTCCAGGTCAAGCGGCTCTGGTTCGCTCGATCGGGTTTTGTTATTGCTCAGTTTATCACGCGCAAACCGGCTGAGCAGAGCCCCAAAGGCGACGGCCAACAACGCCGTCAAAACAAAACCAATATCCAATTTGCGCACTCCCACTCACGTCTTGCAGGTCTGATAGCATGCTGATCCTCAACTGTCCAAACTGCGGTGTATCTGGTGAAGAAACCGAATTCCACCCCGGCGGAGAAGCCCATCTAACACGCTTTGGTCCCGGCTCCGAAGACGGTGAATTTACAGACTACTTGTTCACGCGCAAAAACCCCCGTGGCGTGCATTTTGAGCGCTGGCATCACACCTATGGCTGCGGCAAGTGGTTTCATGCTGCCCGCTGTACCGTTACGCTTGAAGTGTTCGGCACTTATTCAGCGCAAACCTCTGAGCCACCTGCGCAACTGATCGAAGAAATCCGCAAAAAACGCCCTGACTGGAAAGGCTTCTCCAAATGAGCACACGTCTTGCCAAGGGTGGCCTGCTAATCGATCGCTCACAGCCGCTGTTTTTCAACTGGAACGGCGAAAAGCTGAAGGGCTATAAGGGCGATACGCTTGCTTCAGCGCTTTTGGCCAACGGTAAAACGCTGGTTGGGCGCTCCTTTAAGTATCACCGACCGCGTGGGATTGTTGCGGCAGGGCCAGAAGAGCCTAATGCGCTGGTTAATCTGGGTGTTGGGGCGCGGCACGAGCCCAACCAGCGTGCCACGACCACTGAGCTCTTCGATGGGCTTGTGGCGAAAAGTCAAAACCACTGGCCAAGCCTTGAGTTTGATATTGGCGCGATCAACGCCAAGCTTTCTAAATTCTTTCCTGCTGGCTTTTATTACAAAACCTTCATTCACCCCCGCGCGGCATGGAAGCACTTGTTTGAACCGGTAATCCGTCAATCTGCAGGACTGGGCAAAGCCCCGAAACATGCTGACCCGGATCGCTACGAGTATTTTTATGCCTATGTAGATGTGTTGGTCGTTGGCGGCGGCATGGCAGGTTTGATGGCCGCTGAAAAAGCTGGGGCCACTGGGGCTAAAACGCTTTTGATTGAGCAAACCGATCATTTGGGTGGCCGCGTCCTTACAGATGACACGGATATTGATGGTCAAACTGGTCCGGACTGGGTGGCGGCGCAAACCTCCAAGCTTGCAGACAGCGAGAACATCGATGTTCGCACCCGCATGATGGGCGCAGGAGTTTATGATCATGGCTATGTGCTTGCCTATGAGCGCACCGCCGATCACACACCCAAAGACAGCCGCCCACGGCATCGCCTCTGGCGCATAAGGGCTAAGCGGATCATTACTGCAACCGGTGCGATTGAACGGCCGCTCGCCTTTGCAGGCAATGATGTGCCCGGCGTGATGCTTGCCTCAGCAGTGCGCGATTACATTTCGCTCTATGGCACCTCGCCCGGGGACAGGACTGTGATTGTTACCAATAACGATGACGCCTATCGCACCGCACTGGCTGTGAAAGCGGCTGGATTGGATGTGCCTGCAATCATTGATGCCCGCCAACAAGTGAATTCCGAGCTATTCAAAGAAGCGCAAGCACAAGGCATCCGTGTCGAACTTGGCTCTGCGGTTGGGCGCGTGAATGGTGGCAAAAAAGTTACTGGCGTTGGCATTTGTCATCAAGCAGGCGAGGGGGCGGCACTTGAGCATATCGACTGCGATGTGGTGGCGATGTCCGGCGGTTGGTCGCCGGTGGTGCATTTGTGGTCCCATTGCGGGGGCAAGTTAAATTGGAATGATGATCTGGCCCATTTTGCCCCTGATCCTGCGCGCCCGCCGCTTGATCAAAACGGCGAAGGCTTCGTTATTCCTGCGGGTACTGCGGCTGGATGCCTTGATGCCGCCTCGGCGCTCAAGACTGCATCAATGGCAGGCGCTCAGGCAGCCCAGGAAACCGGGTTCAAAAAACCGTCTGCAAAATCATCAACCGCGAGCGCGGCACCAGAAGCCCCAATGCTCCCGGTTTGGGTCATGCCCCAAGGCGCAATGAAGGAGCTGCGCGGCAAGGCTTTCCTTGATTACCAAAACGATGTCAAAGTCGCTGATGTTCAGCTTGCGGCTCAAGAAGGCTATGAAAGTGTTGAACACACCAAGCGCTACACCACGCTTGGGATGGCCACGGATCAGGGCAAGCTTTCCAATATCAACGGCCTCGCCATTCTGGCTGACAGCCTTGGCGCCCCGATACCGCAAGTGGGCACAACCACGTTTCGCCCGCCCTACACTCCTATTTCCATGGGCGCGATTGCAGGCGAAGCGCGCGGTCCCCTGTTCAAACCAACTCGCAAGACGCCAATCGATGCATGGAGCGACGCCAATGGCGCGATCTGGGAACCCGTCGCCGAATGGCGTCGCCCCTACACCTATGCCCGTGCTGGAGAAGACACTCATGCGGCAGTCACCCGTGAGATTCTTAATACCCGCCAAAACTGCGGGCTGTTGGACGCATCAACATTGGGTAAAATCCTTGTCAAAGGGCCGGATGCTGCCAAATTCCTTGACCTGATCTACACCAACATGATGTCGACCCTAAAAGTGGGGCGTTGCCGCTACGGTTTGATGTGCACAGAAAACGGCTTCCTCTTTGATGACGGTGTGGTGGTGCGCACCGGCGAAGAGGAGTTTCTTTGCCATACCACGTCGGGCGGTTCAGACCGAGTCCATGCTTGGATGGAAGAATGGCTGCAAACCGAATGGTGGGATTTCAAGGCTTACACCGCTAACATTACTGAGCAACTGGCCCAGATCGCAGTTGTCGGTCCAAATGCGCGCAAGCTGCTTCAAGTGCTCGGCGGTATGGACATCTCCAATGAGGCGCTGCCGTTCATGTCGTTCAAAGATGGTCCGATTGGCGCCTTTGACACACGCACGTATCGCATCTCGTTTTCGGGTGAATTGTCCTATGAGATCGCCGTGCCGGCCTCGCAAGGTCAAGCGTTCTGGGACGCATTGCTGAACGCGGGAAAATCCTACGGTGTCATGCCCTACGGGACGGAAGCACTGCATGTCATGCGTGCTGAAAAGGGCTTCATCATGATCGGGGATGAGACAGACGGCACCGTCATCCCCCAAGATCTCAATCTGGGTTGGGCCGTATCGAAAAAGAAGACCGATTTTATTGGCAAGCGAGCGATGGAACGTGAATTCCTAACCCGTGAGGATCGCAAACAACTCGTTGGCCTTGTGACAGAAGATCCCGAAACGATTCTGCCTGACGGCGCACATGCGATCAGTGGTAAAGATAATGCCTACGGTGTCGCTGAAACGCTGGGGCATGTGACGTCTACGTATTTTTCCCCAACGCTGAACCACTCCATTGCGATGGCGTTGATCAAGAGGGGGGCAAACCGAATGGGCGAAACGCTTGATTTTCCGGTATCCAGTGGAACAACGCTCAAGGCCAAGGTCGTGGACCCAGTTTTCCTCGACAAAGAAGGAGCCCGCCAAAATGTCTGATCCCGTGACACCATTGAATGGTCGCTCCTATAGCGGCAGCGCCGAAATTTCCGAAGCACCGCTCAAAGCAATGATCTCTTTGCGCGGAGACCATAGTGACCCCAAAATGGCGCGTGCAGTTAAGGCGGTGACAGGCGCCGCTGTGCCGGAAATGCGGCGGGTGAGCCATGGCACAACCGGAAGCGCGATTTGGATGTCATCCGACGAGTTGCTCTTGATCACGGATTACACCCAAACAGACTTTTCAATTGCAACGCTGGAGACGAAGCTTAAGGGCACCCATTTCATGGCGACCAATGTTTCAGATGCCCGTGCCGTCTTCGTGATTTCTGGCCCTGCTGCGCGTGAAGTCCTGGCAAAAGGCGCACCGATTGATCTGTCTTCCAATGGATTTTCGCCCGGCGACGTGCGCCGCACCCGTTTGGGCCAACTCGCAGCAGCAATTTGGATGGAAGAAGACAACAGTTTCCGGCTGATTTGCTTCCGCTCCGTCGCTGAATTCATGTTTGAGTGGCTCAAAACGGCGGCAGAACCCAGCTCGCTTCCCGAATTTCTCACCTAACGGTTCCGCCAAATTGAAACCGGCTGGTCGCCGGTTACGCCAATAAATCAAGCAGATGTTTAGGGTGCGCGCGCCGTTGTTGACGCTCGCGCAGTCTGGCGTGTACGATCCTGACATTTCATGGGGTATTTCATGGCCAAAACTGATACCGATTTGTACCGCGCCATTATTGATGGCACTTTTGATGGTGATCTTGTAGCCGACGGCAAGCCCGTGACAGGCGTGCTTTACCCGCGGTTTGAAACCACAACCTATGTTACATCCTCAGGTGTCGAGCGGACCAGCCCCGCAGATGTCACAATTCATGCGATGCCTGATGGGGATGAAGTCGATGCAGGGGGCGGAACGTCAATGCATGATACGCGAGGTTGGTTCGGTGACACCGGCTGGCGGTATTTTACTGTTCCTGAAGGCACAGAATACCCTGCTTGCCTAAAAATTAAGCGTGGAAGACGCAAGCGGCGCAATCGCACCGGTACGTGTGAAGGGCGGCACTATCAAATTGAACCGATCAATCGAATGACGATCGAAGCGTATAAAGGCGCCCTAGACAACCTTGCGCGTGCCGCAATCGTGCGCCAAGTCGCCCTCGCCACCCGAACAGACGCCTATTAAAAAGTTAGCTCATGCCAGAAATCAGTTCCAAAACCCTCATTGTAGCCATTCAAACCGTTGAGGCCGAAATTAAGCGCATCATGGCGCTGTCCACCAGTGAAGCGGTCCCCGGCGATGACATTTTTCTAAATGATCTGGAGAATGCAGCGGATGAGTTGCAAGATCTATATGCTGACGCAGAGCTTTCTCAGCCCAATCTCCCGCCCTATGAGCAGCTGGTGAACCGCCCGCATTGATCCAGTTTCCGATCACTTTCTAAAAATATCCCCGCCGGAGGCATCCAAACTTTTCAACGGCGTTACCATATCCCATTTCCCCCCAACTCAAAACCCGTTAGGGGAGGCGCATGACACGTCCCACACTCCGCCTTCGCCCTAAAAAATCCGCCAAACGGTTTCGCTTCGGTGATCCGTGGGTCTTCACCGACGAGGTGGTTCTGGATCGACGCACCAAATCGATAGAACCCGGCGCAATCGCGACCTTGCTGGATGAGCACAAGGAGCCGGTTGCGACCATAACCGTAAATCCGAATTCCAAGATCATTGGCCGAATCCTTGATCTAAATCCTGAGACCGTGATCACTCAGGATTGGATTGCAGATCGCCTCGAGCGCGCCCTCAATATCCGTCAAACTCTGTTTGCGGACCCATTTTACCGGTTGATCCATGCCGAAGCTGACGGCCTGCCGGGTGTGATTATCGACCGATTTGGCGACGCTCTCGTGGTTCAACCAAATGCAGCTTGGGCGGACGCCAATTTCGAGATGTTGGCCAATGGGTTGAATGAGGTTGTGCCCCACAAGACACTGATCAAAAACGGAACCGGTCGCGCACGCAAACTCGAGGGCTTGCCAGAACTATTAGAAGTCGCCACAGGAACCTGCAGTGATGCAATCCCAGTCGCAATGAACAATGCCACTTATTTTGCCGATCTTACAGGCGGCCAGAAAACTGGATTGTTCTATGACCAACGCGCCAATCACGCCTTTGCAGCACGGCTTGCAAAGGGGAGGGATGTTTTGGATGTGTTTTCCCATGTCGGCGGTTTTGGACTTGCAGCACTTGGTGCTGGGGCCAAATCCGCCACATGCGTCGACAGCTCAGAGCCAGCACTTGGCTTGGCACAGCGTGGTGCAGAAGCGTCCGGCTTTGAAGCGAAGTTTCAGACTCTAAAGGGCGATGCGTTCCAAGTATTGTCAGACATGGCACAAAACGAAACGCGCTACGGCCTCGTCGCCTGCGATCCCCCCGCTTTCGCACCATCAAAGCAAGCGTTAGAGGCAGGTTTGCGCGCCTATGAGAGAGCTGCGCGCGCGGCGGTTACTCTCGTTGAACCTGGCGGATACTTGGTGCTGTGTTCCTGCTCACATGCCGCAACAATGCAAAAATTCACCGATGCGAGCTTGCGTGGGATTGGCAAAGCGGGGCGTCGCTGCCGGATTTTGCAAACGGGTCAAGCCTCGCCGGATCACCCCATGCATCCCAATCTTGCCGAAAGCGGGTATCTTAAGGCGCTGTTTCTGGCAGTGGAGTGATGCGGGCTGTTTTGGATGCCTGCGTGCTTTATCCAACCAGTTTGCGTGGTATTCTGCTAGATGTCGCGCAAAAAGGTCTGCTCGATCCGTTTTGGTCCACCCGTTTGCTCGAAGAATGGGCTCGCGCGGCTGCCCGCACGCATGGGCGCGATGGGGATATTGTTGCTCGCGGCGAAATCGCGCTCTTAAAGGCTCAGTTTCCACGGGCGCTAGTTGAAGGGGAGGACCCGCCAATTGAAGTGCCCGTTTTACCGGACCCGGACGATGAGCATGTTGTAACCACGGCATTGCTGGCTGACGCGGATACAATCATCACGTTCAATCTCAAAGATTTTCCGACCCGCAAACTCAGCCCGCTTGGCATCGCCCCACGCCATCCAGACGCAGTTTTAACCGAGCTTCATGTCCACCACCCCAAAATGCTTGAAGAAACATGTGATCAAGCATTTGAACAGATCAGCCAATTCCCTGATGCGCCCAAGACCCGACGGGCATTGCTCAAAAAGGCTGGCTTGCCAAGGCTTGGAAAGGCACTGGATAGGTAAGGCGCGAACTCAGCTCTGCTCCGTCGAGGTGGCCCCGCCCCATTTGGCAGACAGCGTCTCAATGGCCAAAATCCGGTCTTCCGACTGAGGATGAGAACGCAACCACGACACGGAACCGCCACCGGGTGACAGTTTTTCGAGCTTGCGGAACAGTGACACCTGAGCCTCGGTTCCAACCCCTGCCTTGGTCAATAGGGCAGCGGCATAGGCATCCGCTTCATACTCATCCGCACGGGACAATCGTGCCCCGACAGCGCGGCTGATAAAATCCGCAAGGTAAACCCCGACAAACGGAATGAACCGCCCCAAAACCATCGCCAGCCCGACCCGCAATGCATTTTGCCCCGTGAAATCAATCATCCGGCGCTTGGAATGCCCAAGGGCCACATGGCCTAACTCATGGGCAACAACAGACAGGATTTCTTCAGCGCTGACCTGACCTGCGCGATACTTGTCCAGAAAGCCACGCGTTACAAATACCCGCCCATCCGGTGCCGCCAACCCATTTATCATTGGGTTTTCATAGACATGCACGGCCAAGTCAGGAAAACCTTGCGCCTTGGCAAGGCGTTGAACCAATACCCGCAAAATCGGGTCGTCAAGTTTGCTTGACTGTTCATCCAGCATCCGCGCGGTGCGCCATGCAGACACACGAGTCATGACATAACCGAAAATGACGGCAAGAATTATCGGGGTCAGTTTGATCATGACTGTAATATAGGGAGGTTTGGCTGGATTGGTATCTTATACATCCCAAAACACATCGAGATTTTGCAATCCCCGAAAGGCCCAGCCCCCCATAGTTGCTGGTTTTTGCGGATTTAGTCGCAAGCCGGGCAGACGGTCAAACAACATCGGAAGCGCAACATCGGCAATCATCGCTTTGGAGGCCCAAGCGCCTGCGCAAAAATGCGGCCCGGCTCCAAAGGCGATATGCTTGGACGTATCGCGAGTGATATCGAACTGATCGGCGGCGTCAAAATACTCCGGGTCACGATTGGCTGCGCCAAACATCAAGAAAACCCGATCCTCTGGTTCAAGCTCAATGTCGCCAATGCGGATTGGCTTGGCAATGCGGCGCGGCGCCATGCCAATGGGGGATGTCCAGCGGGCGTATTCTTCAAAGGCTTGTAGCCAAGTGGCCTCGCCCAAACGAATGAGCGCCAACTGCGCTGGATTGCTCATCAGTGCAAAAGCGGTGCCCGCAATCGCATCTCGGGGTTCGTTCTGGCCACCGGAAATCGCCAGTTTGATATTGGCCTTAATGCTCTCCTCATTCTGGCCAGCAGCAAGTAGGACCGACAGAATGGAGTGACTTGGAGTGCTGAGCGCTGTGTCGCGCTGAATTGCAATATGCTGCTCAATGAACGCAGTGGCACGATGGCACTCTGCCTCAACCTCGGGATCATTTGTCGGGTTTGCCAACCCGTCGATCATCGCTTGCGAGGACCAATCCATCTCCGCATTGCTCATCGACACAAGGCCAGTCATCGCCCTGAGAGCAGAGGCCGAAACTGGCATGGCATAGGCGGTCACCAGATCAGCAGTGCCTTGGTCGCACAGATCATCCAAGATCGCAGCAGTAGCTTCGCGAAATTGCTGCGTCCAGACGTCCCGCACCGTGCGCGGCGACACCGACGGAAACATATCGCGCCGCTCAGATAGATGTGGGTCACCATCCTTGCGCATCATGTTTTCGCCCATCAACCGGGTCATGGGGCCGTCCGGTTGCAGGGATGAAAACACCTCGATCTGCTTTTCGTACTTAAAAATGTCATCGCGGCCCACAAACAGCGTACCGCCAAGCTCCGGCACATAGGCGATCGGCGCGGATTGGCGCATCTGCTCCAGCGCCGGATACGGATCCGCCCAAAAGCTATTAAGGTCGATGTGATGGATAGGGGCTGTGCTCATGCGCCCCAAACTTGCTTATAAACCCTAATCACGCAAGCGACTTCAAACCGCGATGAGATCAAGCCCATGGCGTGACAGCCGCTCAGGACCGGTTTCAGTGAGCAAGACCGTATGTCCTAAGCACATGGCCTGCCCCGCGTCACTATCCATCAAGATCATATGCAGGAAAAACGCTTGCCCCGACCTCATGACCGTGCGGTTCCCGCTGGTGAACATCGGAAATTCCACCCAAATCGGCGGATAGGCCAAGCCCATAGAATAGCCGCAGGCCTGTAAGCGGGCATGGCTCAACCCATTGGCATCAAACACATTTGCATGAGCGTCATAGACATCGCTCATCGGCGCACCGGGGCGCAGTGCTGCTTCGCAGGCTTCCAGCGCTTTGCGCGCTGCCGCGTGCATGCGCCGCTGGGTCTCGCTTGGCTGCCCGATCACAATCGTGCGCATGGCAGCCGCGTGATAGCGCGCAAAGCTGCCGGACCATTCCAGCGTCAGTTGATCGCTTTGGTCCAGATGACGGCGCCCGGCGTAGGATCGGCACAGCAGTGCCCCTGCGCCCGATCCCAAAATGAAATCATTGCCGGCGTATTCACCACCACCCTTAAAAACTGCGCCCTGCATCGCCGCTAAAATATCGCCCTCAAACGCGCCCGCGCGAATAGTTTCTAGGGCCGCGTCCAGCGCGTCGTCAGTCAGGCTTGCCGCCTTGCGGATATGGGTGATTTCTGCGGTGGATTTTATCGCTCTGAGATTTGCAACAATATCAGAGGCTTCCACCAAACGATCCCCAAGCGCATTGGCTACCAAACCGCCATTCCACATGGTCAAACCAGCGGTCTTTGTTTCGATCCCAATGCGATCGCCGGTGATGCCACGCGCATCCAACAAGGCCTTAAGATGCTGCGCTGGGTCTGTATCGGCGGTCTCAGGCCAAACATGAATTTGGTGGTCTTTGAGGGTTGAGGTGAACTGGGCCTGGCGCAAATCCGGTGCGCGGGTAATCAGATCAAGCCGACCATCAGCGCCCAGCACAAGACACTGGAACATGGCATAACCGAACGTATCATAACCGCAGAGCCAATACTGGCTTTCGGGGGCGAAAATCAACAGCGCGTCCAGATTGGATTTGGCAAGTTCCGTCTTCGCGCGTTTGAGGCGCACAGCGTATTCGAGAGGTTCAAAGTGGAGCAAAATCGGGGGCCTTTGGTCTGCGACGAGGGCAGGAGCCTCCGGCGGGGATATTTAAAGAAAGTAATTTAGCGCGTCAGCTCTTTCATAGCACCCTCAATGCCTTTGAGGGTCATTGGGAACATGCGCTCGCCAATAAGGTCGCGGATCATTTTGATAGAGTGGGTGTATTGCCAGTGGGTTTCGGGCAAGGGGTTGATCCAGATGTTGGATTGCCATTGCTCAAAGGCCCGGTTGAGCCAGACCGAGCCCGCCTCTTCGTTCCAGTGCTCATTCGCGCCGCCGGGATACATCACCTCGTAAGGGGACATCGAGGCATCGCCCACGAAGATACATTTGTAATCTGGGCCGTAGGTTCTGAGCACCTCCCATGTCGAGGTCTGCTCCTTCCAGCGCCGCGCATTGTCTTTCCAAACGCCTTCATAGAGGCAATTGTGGAAATAGAAGAACTCCAGATGCTTGAACTCTGTCGTGGCCGCAGAAAACAGCTCTTGCACCAGCTTGATGTAAGGGTCCATGGAGCCGCCCACATCGAGAAAGAGCAGTACTTTGACGGCATTGCGCCGCTCGGGGCGAGTTTTCACATCAAGATAGCCGTTTTCAGCAGTGGCGCGAATAGTGCCGTTCAAATCCAACTCGTCATCCGCCCCATCGCGTGCCCAACGCCGCAAGCGTTTCAGTGCGACCTTGATGTTGCGCGTGCCAAGCTCAACGCTGTCATCCAGATTGCGAAACTCGCGCTTGTCCCAGACTTTGGCCGCGCGTTGATGACGGCTCTCTTTTTGCCCAATGCGCACGCCCTCAGGATTGTATCCATAGGCTCCAAAGGGCGAGGTGCCTGCCGTACCGATCCACTTATTGCCGCCTTGATGGCGCTTTTCCTGCTCGGCCAAGCGCTCTTTTAAAGTCTCCATCAGCTTGTCAAAGCCGCCAAGCGCTTCGATCTCTTTCATCTCTTCCGGGCTGAGATGCTTCTCCGCGAGCTTGCGGATCCAATCCTCGGGCACATCAACTGCGTTCAGAATATCCTCAGCACTCAGCCCTTCCATGCCTTTGAAACTGGCGGAAAATGCTTGATCGAACCGGTCCAGATTGCGCTCGTCTTTTACCAGCACCGTGCGGGCCAGATAGTAAAAGCCGTCAATATCATAAAGCACAACGCCTGCGTCCATCGCCTCCAAAAAGGTTAGGAACTCGCGCAATGTTACTGGCAATTTCGCGTCGCGTAGATTGGTGAAAAATTGCAGAAACATCAGTTCGTCAGATGGCCAAAAATGATCGTGAGAATGAGCGCGACGAGCATAAAGGCAAGTCCGTGTGCTGCACCAAATTGAAGCTTGTCTAGGCGATTGCCACCGCGTTTTCCGGCGCGCCGCCACCCCAAGATGGCTCCAATCAAGAACGCAATTGGCAAGATCATTGGGCGGTCTCCGCTTTGGATGGAAGGTCTAATTCTGCAATGCGGCGCTCGGTATCTGCGATTTTGCCGTCCGCATCGCCGTAGGCGTATCGCGCCCAAGCCAGGCTTTCAAGGCGCGCGTTGCGGGCCAAGGCGATTTGTCGCTGGCCAAACAGAGCTTCTGACCGGATTGCCAAAAGCGATGACAATATCACTGCATTTTCAGCCCGTCTCGCGGTGTCAATATGCGCGTTGGCCAGTGACAGGGCGAGGTCGAAATCCTCCTCGCGCAATGCGGCCACGGCGATATGAACAACTGAATGCGCAGTGCGAATATCACTGGCTCCAAATAGATTTTCGTGTAGCAAATAGCTTTCCGCAAAAGCGCGGTCGCCGGAATTGCCCGCCTTAAAGTCGATCCTGCCCAGCGCAAGGAGCGACATCCCAAGCCGGTGATCGGTCGGCACCATCTCACGTGCCAGCGCAACCGCGCGGGTGGCATTGGCGCGACGGCTGCCTGAAGGTTTGCGGCTGTTCAGGGCCCGTTCAATCGTGGTTTTCCAAACTGCATCGTCGGTTGTGCGCTGCCGTTGCTTGGCGCTGCGACCTTTAGGGTTAAGGCGATTAAGCAGGCCTGGCAGAATAGCGGAAACCTCATTGCGGGTCATGCCGCTGCGGATTTCTGGGCTATAAAGTGTGCGCAACACCAGCATATCGAACGGCGTCAAAACGGAGTGAAAATTGTCGTCGTTGAAAATTGAATCCGCAAGCCGGTAGAGATCATTTGCCGGTCCAAGCGCTTGCCCAATCTCCTCATGTAAGCAGTCCCGAATGTCTTGGGGCGCACTATCCGCTGGCAAGAACACCGAAACCACGCTGAGGCGGCTCAGCGCCGACCAGCGGGTTTCCAGACCAAGCCGCCCGCGATTGCGAAACTCTGTCCAATCGCGCACGCCGGGCACAATGAAACAGGCAGCACCGGGAAACACTCGGCGAATATCTCGCTTGGTCACCGCATGGACATGGATTTCAGCGTCTTGTGCAACACTGGTTTCGTTGATCGGAACATCTGCCTCTCGCCGCAATCGGCTCAAAAGGTTGGTCAGTTCGGGTCGAAAATTTCGGCTCAACCCGTCATGCAACATGACATCGACCTTGCCCTCAAACTTGAGCAATTGGTCGAGCGTTTTGCCGGTTTCCAGCGCAAATGTAAGGTCCAGAAAATCCTCGGCAATCTCCGCATTAGACCGTGCTACGCCGCGGGATTGGGATCGGGCATCGAAACGATTGAGCGTGATCGGCTCGACCATTGGATCGGACCTACGTGCAGGTGCGTCTTCACTTACTGGTGTGCTGCAAGCTACCAATAGGGTTAACCACAAGGGCGCGAAGAGGCGCAAAGCTGTCATGATGGACGATTATACCTTATAAATGGGGTGAGCGTGCCAACCCTGTCATAGAGACGGCGACCCACTTCATTAAACTCCTGCGTCAGCCAGTAAACCGATGGGCAACCCGCTTGGTCGGCCTTCTCGTATACCGCTTCGATCAAAGCGCGCCCAGCCCCGGTGCCGCGGGTCTGTGGCGCAACGTAGAGGTCTTGCAAATAACAAACATTCTCTACTTTCCACATATGCCGGTGAAAAAGATAATGTGTAATGCCAACCGCAATTCCATTCTGCTCTGCGATCAGCCCGTTAAACTCAGTGTCCGCTGGATCAAGCATGCGTGCAAAACTGACGTCGTAAACCTCCTGAGCAACAGTTGTCTCATAAAATTTGAGATAAGCAGTCCAAAGTGGCGCCCAACTGGCTCTGTCTTGGGCTTCAATCGGACGGATTGTAAGTGCGTTGGTCATGCGAGAAGGCTCAAAGTTAGGACAGAAAGGATGGTAGACCATACCACAGCTTTGGCAATGGACTGTGTCTCCACGTCATATTGCAACGCGAGCGCGAAAGCCATTGCGCCACATGGCCCGGCTGCAAGCAAAACCAGAACGTCCTCCCAGCCAGAGGTCAGTTCAACATGATGAAGACCGAACCAGACCAGAGCTGGATGCACGATCAGGTTCAGGGAGACCATCGTGATTGTCGCACCGCCAATCTCAAAAGCGGGTGCCTTGGACAGCACAACACCGAGTGCAAACAGCGCAACTGGCGCTGCCGCTGAACCGACAAAACTTGTATAGGTCCAGATCCCCGGATGGATCGGAATTTTGAGACTGACCACAGCAATTCCAAGGAATGTCGCGACCAGCATTGGATGGGTGCATAAGAGACGCAAAATGCGTCCGATGGACACGCGCCCTAAGGCTGCGATTTCAAGAGCAATAAGCGTGCCGCCAAAGATCAAAACACCGTCGAGCGTGATAATTGCTGCAATTGGCAGACGCACGGCCTCGCCATAAAGCATCTCAGCGATGGGTCGGACATAAAGCACGTGATTGACGAAACAGGCGGTCATGCCGAGCAAGAGCGCTTCGCGTGGCGGTTTTTTGAAGATAAAGTAGGCGGCACAAAACCCGAGCGCATAGATGACAAGTTCAGGGATAAAATAGACCCCGAGCGAGGGCATATCGAATTCAGAAATTGGCGCACGTGCCATGATCGAGAACAAAAGTGCTGGAATCGCCACAAAAAGAGCAAAGCGGTTGATTGCTTTGGCCTCCGAAACATCAAACAAGCCCCGCGCACCCGCAAACAACCCAACGCCAATGATCGCAAAGATTGGCAAAATCGGATTTGCGAAGGCGCTGAGCATAAAGCTGGATTCCGTTTACAGTTTGTTTAGCGCTTTCATTGTCAGATTGGGAAAGCAAGCAATATGTTGCGTGTGTCAGGACATCTTGACCCTGTTATGCGCGCAAAATTGTCTAAAATTGTTGATAGAAAAGGGCGGATCAATGCTGGTTTTGTTTCGAAAAACGGGCAAACTTGCGTGTAGTTTTTGCGGCGAAAGGGCGTGCGACGTTGAAGCTCTCGTTGCAGCGGGCGCTGGGCGGATTTGTGCGAAATGCGCAAATGCATGCGTCACCGCAATGACCCCGCGCAGCTCAACACCAGAGAAGCCTTGCGTGCGTGCGATCCCTGTCACGCCGCCTGCACAAAACCCATGCGAGCAACCGCTCAAAACGGATACCGTCAGTTTGCTGGAACGTCTAAATGTTGCGCAAACCACAATGGATGCCAATCGCGACGCGGTTCAAGATCACGTGCGCGAATTGCGCCACCGCAAAACCAGCTGGGCCAAAATCGGCGACAGTCTTGGCATATCCCGCCAAGCCGCATGGCAACGCTTTTCGTAAACCTGAGATCAGCTCCGCTGACTGCGCGCCATAAACGCCAACCGCTCAAACAAATGCACATCCTGCTCATTCTTGAGCAACGCGCCATGCATGCGCGGCAGGCTATCCTTGCCGTCGCGCTTCATATCCGCGGCATCTAGATCTTCGGCCAACAGCAGCTTCAACCAATCCAGCACTTCTGAGGTCGATGGCTTTTTCTTCAGCCCAGCAGTTTCCCGAATATCGTAAAACTGCGTCAGCGCCTCATTGATCAGCGTCGTCTTGATGCCGGGGTAATGCACATCAATGATCGCGCGCATCGTGTCCGCATCTGGAAATCGAATGTAGTGAAAGAAGCACCGGCGCAAAAACGCGTCCGGCAGTTCTTTTTCGTTGTTGGAGGTGATGATCACAATCGGGCGGTTCTCGGCTTTCACCGTCTCGCCCGTCTCGTAGACAAAGAACTCCATCTTATCGAGCTCTTGGAGCAAGTCGTTCGGGAATTCGATATCGGCCTTATCAATCTCATCAATCAACAGCACCTGCTTGCCGCTGGCGGTAAACGCCTCCCAAAGCTTGCCCTTTTTGATGTAATTGGCCACATCATTGACCCGCTCATCGCCCAATTGACTGTCACGCAACCGGCTCACCGCGTCATATTCATAAAGGCCCTGCTGCGCTTTGGTCGTGGATTTTACCGCCCATTCCAGCATCGGAAGATCAAGCGCCGTTGCAACCTGACGCGCAAGCTCAGTTTTTCCAGTTCCCGGCTCACCCTTCACCAACAGTGGGCGCTCAAGCGTAATGGCTGCATTCACTGCGACCTTAAGGTCATCTGTCGCTACGTAACTGTCGGTGCCTTCAAATTTCATTGCAATCTCGCTGTGTTCTTCACAAATTCCGTCAGGATTTGGGATGCTTGGTTCGATTTGTGAATATCACACAATCTGTAGGTGACAAGGCATCCGAATCTCTGTATTCCCGCCCTACATTCGGGAGGCTTGGGGGATTTGCAAGGTTTACCTGACCGCTGACCGGACGTTTAAAATGTCGAGTGCTAATGGCAAGGGGCGTGTCGTATGAAGGCGGAGACTGTGACGGATACTGAATATCGACCGGCGGAAGATGAGCCGTTTATGAATGACCGTCAGCTCGAATATTTCAAGCAAAAACTGGTCGCTTGGAAAACCTCAATCCTTGAGGAAAGCAAAACAACGATTGCAGATATGCAATCCGATGCGCGCAACATTCCAGATATGGCTGACCGCGCCTCTGAGGAAACTGATCGTGCGCTTGAGCTGCGCACACGGGATCGTCAGCGCAAAGTGGTGTCAAAGATTGATTCTGCTCTGCGCCGGATCGAAGATGGCTCTTACGGCTATTGCGAAGACACGGGCGAGCCGATTTCGCTCAAGCGTCTGGATGCGCGCCCAATTGCGACGCTTTCTCTGGCTGCGCAAGAGCGCCATGAGCGCAAAGAAAAAGTTCACCGCGACGACTGATCTGTTGGTGATTGGAAAAACAACAGGCCGGGCAAATGTCCGGCCTTTGTCGTTTCGCGGGTAGCTTTAGGCTAGCTCAACCCAAATTGGCACATGATCAGAAGGCTTCTCGCGCCCGCGCACATGTTTGTCGATCTCGCAGGTCTCCAGCATATCTGCCGCCTGCGGATTTAGCAGGAAATGGTCGATCCGAATCCCATTGTTCCGATCCCATGACCCAGCCTGATAATCCCAAAACGTATATTTGCCGGCTTCCGCATCCACAGCGCGATAGGCCTCGGTAAACCCAAGATTGACAATCCGCCGGAAGGCCGTGCGCGATTCAATCCGGTAAAGCGCGTCATCGGTCCAGTCCTTGATATTCGCAGCATCATCAGGCGTCGGGATAATGTTATAATCCCCCGCCATCAGCGCTGGTTCCTCAAGCGCCATCAAATCGCGCGCGCGTGCCTCAAGCCGCTTCATCCAGCTAAGTTTGTAGTCGTATTTTGGCCCCGGCGCTGGGTTGCCGTTGGGCAGATAAAGCCCACATACCCGCACTGCAAAATCCCCGATCACAGTCGCCTCAATCCAACGTGCCTGCTCATCGCTGTCATCGCCGGGCAGACCCCGCGTCACGTCTTCAATCGGCAAACGCGACAATATCGCGACCCCGTTAAAGCCCTTTTGCCCATGCGTCTCCACAGTGTATCCCAAATCTTCAATCGGCTCGCGTGGGAAAGCTTCATCAACCGATTTGATCTCCTGAAGCAACGCCACATCCGGTTTCGCTTCTTCCAGCCAAGCCAGTAAAGCGGGCAGGCGGGCCTTGATCCCGTTGATGTTGAAAGAGGCGATTTTCATGAAGATCATTCCAAATGGCGAAAAATTCTCCCCTCATTTGGACAGATTTTAAGGAAAACGCAACGCCAGACAGGGCATGAACCAACCATGACCGAGCATCGCATAAAGGTTTATGGTGAGCGCAATACCGGCACCCGTGCCGCTCTGACAATGCTGCGTGCAGTGCCAAATGTCTTGATCGGAGGCGGCCCTGCGCTCAGTGAAGAAATGCGCATGCAAAATGCCGCCATGCGCGAAGCCATTGATCAGCAATTCACCGGCCCTTGGCGCAGCATCTACACCGATGCAGTGCTCGATATGGAATGCCTTGCACGGGGCCATATCGGCGCATGGAAGCATTCCCTGCCTGTCTTTGATGAGAGCTTCATAGGGGCTGAAACAAGCGTACTGCTCATGGTGCGCGATCCCTACTCCTGGGCGCTCTCTTTGTTTCGCAAACCCTATCATTCCAAAGGCCCGCGTGCGGATACGCTGCTGGCCTTTCTGGATCAGCCATGGCTCACAGAACGCCGCGATTATCTACCGCCCGTGATCCCAAGCCCCATGGTGCTCTGGAACGAAAAGCTACGCGCAACCCTACAATTCTGCGTCGATGCCAAGGCCGCAGGCGTGCCAACGCACCTATTGCGCTTCGAAGACTTCATTGCCGATCCGGTGGCCGCAATCACCGCAGCCTTAAACGACTTCTCTATCCCCGTGCAAAACGTACAACCGGTTCAAAACTCAACAAAAAACGAAGCCCAACAACTCCCGGCTCTGCAGCGCTACTATCGCGAAGAGCTGTGGCGCAAATCCATCTCAAAAGAAGCCGCCCGACGCATTGATGCCCTAACAGATTGGTCCACCGCCGCGCGTTTGGGCTATCAACCACGGTCTTTGAGTGAGTTCCCAAGGCTGGCCAAATCAAGCGATCCGCAAGGGGAAGCACAAGGTCCGCGCATTCAAACGCAACAGACGGGCTTTATCCAAGACTTGCTCAAACGCCTGAAATCAATTCCTGCGCGTCGATTGCTTCAGATAAAGAACTAAAGTCAGATCGAAAAGCTCGTCCCGCAGCCGCAGCTCGACGTCGCATTCGGGTTTTCAATCACAAACCGTGCGCCAATCAGCTCTTCGGAAAAATCAATCACAGCACCGCCCAGAAAGGGCAGCGAAACCGGATCAATCAGCACCTTGGAGCCTTCTTTTTCCAGTACCAGATCATCCGCCGCACCCGCGTCTTCCAGATCGATATTATACTGAAAGCCAGAGCATCCGCCGCCCTCAACCGCAACACGCAGGCATTTCACGGAGCCTTCGCTTGCATTGATCTCAGCAAGCCGGGCAAAGGCGCGATCTGTCACTTTAGGGGGCAGGGCAAGGTCCATCTTCCAACGATCTCAAAATGCGGTTAAGGATGCGCTAAACCTAGGGCCTCAACCGCTTGCCTGCAAGACCGGAGCTGCACGTGTCACTCTTAAAACCTTATGCAACGCAAGCCGATGCCAGCAGGGGGCGTCTGATTGATGAGCCGGAAAGCCAGCATCGCACGCCCTATCAGCGCGATCGCGACCGGATTTTGCACGCCCAAGCCTTTCGCCGCCTCAAGCACAAAACCCAAGTTTTTGTCGAGCATGAGGGCGATCACTACCGCACCCGCCTCACCCATTCGCTTGAAGTGGCGCAAGTCGCGCGCACAATCTCCGCCAGCCTCGGGCTCAATCAAGAACTGGCTGAGGCCATCGCGCTTGCTCATGACCTCGGCCATCCGCCCTTTGGTCACACCGGCGAGGATGCGCTGGCCGCGGCAATGGAGGGCTATGGCGGCTTTGATCATAACGCCCAAGCGCTCAAAATCGTCACCACGCTTGAGATTAAATACGCCGAGTTCGACGGGCTGAATCTCACTTGGGAGTCCCTTGAAGGCATCGCCAAGCACAACGGTCCCGTCACCGGCGATCTCCCCTTTGCGCTCGCAGATTACAACGCCCGCTATGATCTTGAGCTTGAAACCTTCGCCGGGCCAGAGGCGCAAGTCGCTGCCCTGTCCGACGACATCGCCTATAACAACCACGATCTGGATGACGGCCTGCGCGCTGGTCTTTTTGAGATGGACGAGTTGCGCGATCTGCCGCTCGTAGGCGATTGCCTAAAAGCAGTGGATGAAAAATACCCTAACCTAGAGCCAAACCGCCGCCGTCACGAAACCTTGCGCCGCGTCTTCGGTGCCATGGTCGAGGATGTCATCGCCCAAAGCGAAGCAAGTTTCGCCCGCACCAAGCCAACCCGCGTCGAAGACATTCGCGCCCTCAGCCACGCCTCTGTCACCTTTTCCGACGCCATGCTGGCGGACATCAACACAATCCGCAAATTCCTTTTTACCCGCATGTACCGCGCCCCATCCGTCCTCATTATGCGCAAGCAAACCACCAGCGTCGTCGAACAGCTCTTCGCAACTTTCATGGACCGCCCAGAGCTGTTGCCACCCGAATGGAAGTCCCAAGCCCCAAGCGACGAGCAAGCCCTCGCGCGCCTCGTGGCGGACTACATCGCAGGCATGACGGATCGCTACGCATTTGGCGCCCTAGAGCGCATCAAAGCTGTTTAAGCCTCAAACCGACAGCCGATAAAGCGCGCCAACCGATCCAGTTCGCTCTCCAGCTTGCCTTGCCGCGCAGGTGTCCATTTCACCCCAGCCTCAGGCCAGAGATTAACCAGCGACAGCCTCCCCGCTGCGCGATCTGCCGTCACTTCCGCACGCCCGACAAAACGGCTCCCCTCCAACAGCGGATAAACATAATACCCATATTTACGCTTTGCCGCCGGCACGAAGATCTCAATGCGAAAATCCATCCCAAACAACCGCGCCAACCGGTCCCGGTCGCGGATCGCCGGGTCAAACGGGTTCAGAATGCGCATCCGGCTGCTCGGCTCGGGCAGGGCAGCAATCCGCGCTTCAATACCCGGCCGCGCAAAAGCCTCCCGCCAACTGCCATCCGCGCCTTCCACGCTGACTGGCATCAAACCGTCCTGCGCCGCCACCCAATCTCGCGCTTCCTTAGCGCTCATGGCATCCCAAAATTTCTGCACTTCACCGGGTGTCGCCAAGCCCAAGCGATCCATCGCGGCCCAGCAAAGCCAGTCCAGTTGTGCTGCGTCCTCCACGTCCTGATCCCGCAAATTCGCAGGAAAAACCCGCTCCGCCA
>CAZQMR010000001.1:0-47078 GCA_964594465.1 uncultured Rhodobacterales bacterium | reverse complement strand
AACCCCCACCAAAACCAGACAAAACTCCAAGCTCAAATGACGAAAGAACAGGAAGCCCATCGAAATCGGCAAACTCGTCTTCAAGATAGAGCGCAAGGGACGCGTCAATATGGTCCGCCAGCATGTCTGGATCGACCTGCTCCAGATAGTCTGGATTGACAGAGAGCCGATAGCGGATGCCACCCGTTTCGGGATTTTCTGTAGCATGAATGGCAATCGGGCTTGCCTCACGGCAGTCGATCACGCCAGTTTCAAACAATTCCGCGCCCGGAAGCGACAGGTTACCGCCCGGTATCCACGACAGGGTGACGTCAAAAAGTGCCTCGCCCGATTGCGCGGTGATCCCCAGCTCGCGGTAAATAGCATCCATCGGCAAGCGATGATGAAGTAGATCCGCGTCCATCTGTTCGCTGAACGCGGAGACACAATCGCCAATGGACCACCAATCCTCGAACTCCGTGAGTACAGGCATAAGCCCGGCCATCATGCCGACCACATGGAAATTGCTATGATTGCGCCCATGCAAGGCAAGGCCAGTGATGATCTGCGTTGTCCCAAACCGCCGGGCGAGGGCGGCTGAGATCACACCGAAAAGAAGGCGGTTGGGCAGAACACCCAAATCCTCAGCCAGTTGAACCAAAACCTCGTGGTCCTGCCCAGAAATGTCGCGGGTTACGGATTTGCCAAGCACATCAGGCGAGCGGCGCGGACGGTACTCACCCAAAAGTGGCGCGGGCCGGGTTTTCAGCCGTTCCGCCCAATAGGCCCGGTCGCGTGTGTTGCCCGACGAGGCTGCGTATGCTGCATCCTCCTGAAGTGTGGGCAGGATGGAGGACACTGGCGAAAGCGCGGCCTGTTCTGGGTTGATCTGAGCCTGAAACGAACTGAACCAATGGCCCATGGTGATCTGAACCGAGGCGCTGTCTGCAATGATATGATGAAAACACCAGACCACAAAGCTCTGGTCGTTAATCGTCACCAAACGGATAAGGAACAGTGGGTGATCGCCAAAGGGCATCGGCGTGCGCGTCAGCTTTTGAACCTGATCCTGAAACAGCGCTTCCGGGTCGTCACCGGTCAAACGAATGACCTCCAGTGGTGGCTCAATGCTATCGGCGATCCATTGTCGTGGCTGGTCGACATCCATGCGCAGGCGAAGGCCATCGTGCCTTGCCATCAAAACGCGAAGCGATTGGCGTAACTGCTCGGGGTCAAGCGAAATGCCAGATTTCAGCCAACCGCCCAACCGATAGCCGCCAGTGCCTGCCATTTGCGCGTCAAACCAGAGCGCCACCTGAGCCGCGCCCAATGGGTGATAGTCCCGCTCCAATGGGGGAATTCTACCGTCTGGTGCCATTGTTCAACCCGCTCTCATTACTATTACTCTCAAAGCAAAACTGCTCCGAACTACTCAGTCTTCAGGTCTTCTCTATCGGCTGAACCCGCGTCCGAAGGCAGAGCTGCATCAAGTTCAATTCCCAGAATTTTGGCGACAAGATCCACCACGCCAGACAGTGATGGCACGCCCAAAAGCTGCATCACCGGTATGGGTTGCCCCACATCCCGTTCAATCGCACCCGCGAGTTCAACAGCCATCAACGAGTCAAGACCAAGATCCGATAGTGGCTTGCTCGCATCGATCTGGTCAGCGGAGGTCCCAAGAACTTTCGCCGTGTTCTCCATGATCCGCTCAAGCACAAACCCACGCCGCTCGGGCTTTGGCATGGCGCTAAGCAGCTCGCCAAGATCCTCCTCACCGGCTAGTGCCGCGTCAGCCTTGCTGGGCATGATCGGTGCAAAGCGGGGTGTTTGAGCGGCTGGCAAAATCTGCTGGAGCCGCTGCATATCAAACCGTGCAACGCTGACACGCGAAGCACCCGCCGACAGCACCCTGTCCAAGTCATCCAATGCGTCTTGGGCAGGGGTCGCTTCAAGCCCGGTGCGGGACTTCAGCATATCCACGACGTTTTCATTGCGGGTCAAAAAGCCTGCATCCCGTATCGCACCCCAACCGATGGCAAGCGCTGGCTGGCCATTGGCGTGCCGGTACTGGGCAAGAGCGTCCAGATAAAGGTTGGCCGCGACATAAGCCCCCTGCCCCGGATTGCCGACAACCGCACTGGCAGAGGAATACAGAACAAACATCTCCAGCGGGTCATTTTGCGTCAGATTATGCAGGTTATGCGCGCCGATCATCTTGGCCAAATAAACGTGTTCCACTTGTTCGGCCGTCATGCTTGCAATGGGTGCATCCTCGATCACGGCGGCGGAGTGAATGACCCCAATAAGCGGAGACATGTCTGCGCGAACACTGTCCAGCACGGCGGCTACTTCTGCCTCGTTTGAGACATCTGCCGCAAAGGCACGCACGGTTATGCCTGCCTCGGAAAACTCGGCCAAAGCGACCTTTGCCTCATCGCTTTTTGCCCCACTTCGCGAAACCAGCGCCAAAGAATCTGCGCCCCGCTCCACAAGCCAGCGTGCGGTGGCAAGGCCAAAGCCGCCCAGACCACCCGTCACAAGGTAAGTGCCGCCTGCGCGCACCGATGAAGCCACCCGCACCACCGGCAGGGTTTCCAATGCGTCACGTTCCAGCGAAATCACAAGCTTACCAACATGGCGCGACTGCTGCATGGCTCGAAAGGCCTCACTCGCGCGGGAAATTGGCATAACCTGATGCGGCAACGGCTTTAGCACACCGGTGCCAAATTGCGCGATCACCTCGCCAAAAAGCCGCTGAGCTAGGGCTGCACGGTGGACAAGCAATGTATCCGCATCAATGCCAAAGTAGGAAAGATTATTGCGGAATGGTCGCAACCCAATTCGACTGTTGGCATAAAGATCGCGCTTGCCGATTTCTAGGAACCGGCCAAACGGACGCAAGCAGTTCAGCCCCTTGAGGATCGCCTCGCCTGCCAGCGAGTTCAGCACAACATCGACCCCCTCGCCATTGGTGAGTTCCATCACCTGATCGCTGAACTCCAGCGTGCGAGAGTTAAGCACATGATCCACGCCCAACAACTCCAGCATCCGCCGTTTGCCCGGCGAGCCAGCCGTGCCAATCACAACCGCGCCCTTGGCCTTGGCAATCTGGATTGCCGCAAGACCAACACCGCCAGCAGCCCCATGGATTAGGATCGTTTCCCCCGGCTCAAGCCGGGCAAGGTAGTCCAGACCGTACCATGCGGTCAGGAAGGTGGTCGGAATTGTAGCAGCCTCGGCAAAACTCATGCCCTCTGGCATCTTCTCAACCGATTTTTGATGCGTGACCACATGGCTGGCAAAGCAAGAAGACGCAAACGACAACACACGATCGCCGGGCGCAAATTCCGTGACATCCGCCCCCACACGGACAACTTCGCCTGCACATTCCATACCAATGGTCGGCCCGGAGAACCCGTGCTCTACCGCTTCTTCCGGCAACATGCCCATGCACCACAACACGTCGCGGAAATTGAGCCCGGCAGCTTTGACTGCAATTTCAATTTCCTGAGCCGCGGGCACACGACGCTCCAAGCCCCGCAAATGCAAGCTGTCGAGGCCACCTTTGGCGGCAAAATCAAGGAAAAACGCGCCGTTCTCACCACGGCCTCGCTGGTCCTGATCCACGGGCGCATTCACCCGTTCGCGGTTCACAAAGCGGTGGCCTGCTGCAAGCTGGACTTCGGTCTCGTCATCCTGGCGGGACAACTCTTGTGCCAGCCAGTTTGCCTCAATCGGGCCTTCCTGCCTTGCGTGCAAATCGACAAGGCGCGTGGCCAGTCCGAAATGCTCATTGCCGATGACACGACCCATGCCCCAAAGGGCAGCTTCTGCCGGATCGAGCGGGGCACCCCCAAAGGCCGATTTGAACGCGCCTCGGGTCACAAGCGTCAGATCGCAATCCATGTCCTGACGGGCCTCTTCCATCGCTAAAACAAGTGCAACAGCGCTCAGCGTGCGATGTGATTGCGCCCCAAACACGCCGTTGGGTGTCGCCTGCGGCGATTGCGCGCCAAGAAACACCACATGGTCCGCACGGGTCGACTTGATCGCGTCCAGCAATTGCTCTTTGGCCGCATCACCCGTTGCTGTCGGAACCTCAATGACCGAGGCAAGATGGCCGCTTGTGCAAAGCGCCGCACTAACTTCATTCGCAAAATCACCCGAATCTTCGGCCACCAGCAAATAGGTCGCGCGCTCCATCTGTGGTGCTGGGCGTGGCTCAACGGTGCGCGAATGACGGCCTAGTATGAGGCCGGAACGCCCTCGTAAAAGCTGTGCAGTTTGCGCAAATCCAGCCGTCTCCAGCAAGCCCGCAGAAACATCCGCCAGATCGCCAAGCATCAACGCCGATGCAGCACCGTGTGGCGGCACAGGAGCAAGCATCACGGCACCATCTGCCAGCACAGGACGCAAGGCCTCCAACATCTGCGCAGCAGACGACCCGAACCCAGCAAGACCGCCCGCAATCACCAGATCAAAATACCCGCGCGTAAACCCTTGTTCTTCCGCGCTCAGGCTTGTTGAAAGCGGCGCTGTCCGCAAAAATCCATGTCCCTTGAGGCGACGTTCAGCCCGCGCAATATGCGTCTCTGAAGGATCGGTCAGCACATAATCAGTCCGTTCAGCCGGGAAGACCGGCAACAGCCATGACGCCAGACCACCACTGCCACCACCGATTTCAAGCACCCGCATCGGGCGATCGGAAGGCCAGTTTTCAACCAACGCCCGAAGGGCATCAAGGCACAGACTATTGGCGTCTGCCGCAAACGGAGCCACATCCTGCACCTGATCCAGTAAGCCCGCACTTGCCTCGGGCGCATCCTCCCCCTTGAGGCGGGCCACAAGACCTTCGCCAAGCTCTGACAAAAGCAATAGCTCGGCCTGATGGTCAGGATGGTTGCAGAAGGTATCAGCCCAAAGCTCGTCCACCGAGCCACGCGCGTCCGCATTCCAAACCCAATCCTTGCCGTCCTGAGTGACCTGACCGGCCTTCTCCGCGATCTCAAGCAAACGGGTCAAAAGCGCCGTGGATTTGCGCCCGATCCGGGCATGCCGCGCAAAACTGGACAGGCTGAACCGCGCCGTATCCGGGCGCAGGCAATCAAGGGCATCCACCGCATAAAGTGCTGCAATCTGGTCAAGCCGGTCGGCCACCGGCGCATCATCCGCGCCAGTTGTGCCAACAGCACTCGCAATCACTTCAAAGGACGGCAAAGGCGGCAAATCACCCTGATTGGCGTGCGTATCATCAAGACGCCACCATTCGGATGTCTGAGGTGACAGGACCTCTCCGGTGAGATTTGCCTTGATGCAACGTCCACCTTCGACCCGCAACAAAAGCGTGCCGTCCAACGACAGAATGTCGATCTGAGCAACAACAGATCGCTGCGTCTCGCTGATAATCGTGACATGGCACAGCACGTCCGCCGGAAGCACCGCGTAGCTGCGCACCCGCTCGAACTGGATCGGCAGGGTCGACATGTTGCGGCTGTCATTTTGCGCAACGAGCGCAATCGTCGTCTGCAAACAGCTGTCAAAAACAGATGGGTGTGCGCGGTATCCTTCGATGCCATCCTCAGCTAGAAAGTCGAGCCGGACATGGGCCAGCGCCTCACGCGTTTGCGCTGTAGGTTCCGTCATCTGAATGTCGCGGATGCCCTGAAATGTCGGGCCATAGTCCAGGCCACGAAACACGCAAGCCGCATAATGCGCGTCACTCGTCACATGCACCGGCAAGCGGGTGCGCAGCGCGTCAAGATCCGCAACCGGGGCTGCACAATCCTCTGCCGCACTCACGCGACCGCGCACGTGAATTGTGTGGTCCTTGCTACTCGAATCCCGCCGCGAGCTGATTTCCGCAAAGCCATCTCGGCTATCAATCAAGGTCTGAACCAGCGGATCATGGTCAGCCGGCAGAACCAGCGGACGCTCGATTTGGAGCGTTTCGATATCAAGAATACCCTCATGCTCAAGCTTGTGACGCGCTGAGGCCAGTAACAGTTCGAGATAGCCCGCTGCCGGGAATAGTGCAGAGCCTTGCACCACATGATCCTGCAAATAGCTCAGCAGGTTCTTGTCCATCGCCATTTCCCACAAACCATCCGTGCGCGGCAGACGCGCGCCCAGCAGCGGATGATCTTTTTGGGAAGGTATGACCATATCAGGCAGGCCAACACGACCCCGCCAATGTCGACTGCGCTGCCATGGATAGGTCGGCAGATTTGGCAACTTGGTTGGGCGGTCAAAGAGCTTTGGCAAATGGCTCGCGCCATGCGCATGGGCCGCCGCAATCGCATCTAAATGGTTATCTTTGTCAGATTCCGGGCTGCGCTGACTGGGCCGCCGCAAGCTTTGTAACGCAACCGCTGGCGCACTCATCTCACGTGCCGTTTGGGTGACGTAATCTTTCAAAACCGGATGCGGGCCGATCTCGACAAAAAGCGCAATCCCATGATCCTCAATCAGCGAAGATACTGCCGGTGAAAACTTGACTGGCTGACGCACGTTGTCAAACCAGTATTCTGCCCTAAGCTCTGAGCCCGCCTTGGCGCGCCCGCTAACAGTCGAGATAAAGGGAATGTTGGTTTCGCTCGGCGTTAGATCAGTAAGCGCCGCCAACAGCCCATCGCGAATGCCGTCCATCGCCTTGGTGTGAAACGGATAGTCAAGCGTCAGCAGCCGCGCAAAACTGCCCTCTGCCATCACCCTGTCGACCAAGGTCGTCAGGGCCACCTCGTCCCCAGCAACCGTGACCGCAGCGGGTCCATTGACAGCAGCAATTTCCAACCAACCGCTAACTTCCGCGATCAGCTTCGCAGCAGCCTCTTCACCAAGTCCAAGCGCTGCCATCTTGCCCAACCCGGCAGTTGTAGCCTGCTCACGGGAGCGGTGGAAAATGACCTGCGTGCCCTGCTCTCGCGTCAAAGCACCACTTGCACAGGCCGCCGCTACCTCGCCCACAGAATGACCGAACACCGCAGACGGCGTGATCCCTTCTTGTGCAAAGGCCGCGACAAGCCCCAACTGCATCGCAAACAGCATCGGTTGCGCCACTTCGGTCAGATGGATTCGACTGTCTGCTTCAGCTCGCGCCATCTCATCAATCAGTGACCACCCGGAAAGCGGCTGAAAAATCGCGTCAATTGCCTCGATCTCTGCACGAAAATGTGCATTCTCCGCCAGCAACTCACGACCCATGCCCCACCACTGTGGCCCGTTGCCCGAAAAGACAAAAGCCGTCTGGACATCGACCGCGTTTGATGCGCCAAGTTGCGTGCCCGGCTCTTCCGATCCCGCAAGCCAGTTTTCCAGCTTCTTCGCGGCGTCTGGGGCATTATCAGCTGAAACAACCAAGCGAACCCGCAAAGTAGAACGGCAAAGGGCTGCGCCAGATGCGATTTCAACCCAATCCGCGTCAGGGCTGCGCAAAATCTCAATGTACTGGCGCGCCAGATCGGCCAAAGCCTCGTTGGAGCTTGCCGAGATCATCAGAAACTTCGGCGTATCGGCAGTAGCCTCCACAGAGAGAACCGCACCGCCTTTGTACTCCTCAATCACAGCATGAGCATTGGTCCCGCCAAATCCGAACGAGTTGATGCCCACGGCCACTGGCTTTTCCTGCTTGGGAAAGGGCAACGCTTCTGCCACAACATTCAGCTTCCAATCCTCAAACTCGATCTTGGGGTTTGGTGTTTCAAAATGCAGGTTGGCAGGGATCTCGCGGTGTTTCATCGCAAGGATCAACTTGGTCAGACCGGCAATGCCTGAAGCAGACTCCAGATGTCCGATATTGGACTTGATGGACCCCATATGGACCTGGCTGCCATCATTGCGTGGCTCCCCCAGAATTGTGCCAAGCGATTTGCACTCAATCGGGTCACCAACGGATGTGCCTGTGCCATGTGCCTCGACATAGAACACGTCTTCAGCCGCGATCCCGTTGCCTTCGTAAACCTGTCGCAACAGCGCTGTTTGTGCATCGCCGTTTGGCATCGCAAGCCCGAGGGTGCGGCCGTCCGAGTTCACACCGGTTGCGCGGATCACGCAGTGAATATGGTCGCCATCGCGCTCTGCATCCTTGAGCGGCTTGAGCAGGACCAGCCCGCCACCTTCAGCCCGGACATAGCCGTTCCCGCTTTCATCGAAACTCTTGCACCGCCCATCTGGTGACAACATCGAGGCGCGCGAAAAGCCCAGCCACGGGCGCACGTCAGCCAGAATATTCACGCCACCTGCCAAGGCCGCATGACACTGGCCAGCCTGAATGGCCTGTACTGCCTGATGCAAACACACAAGACTTGACGAACAGGCCGTGTCCACAGCCATGCTTGGGCCGTGAAGGTCAAAAATGTAGGAAATACGGTTGGCCGCGATGCTAAAAGCCACACCTGTATTGGAATAGGCATTGGCAGTCCCGGCCTCAGCCATCTGCCCGTAATCGTTATTGGAAATCCCGACAAACACGCCAATGTCCTGCCCCGCCGCAGTGCGGGCCGGGATGCCTGCATCCTCAAAGGTCTCCCATGCCAGTTCCAGCAATAGTCTTTGCTGCGGGTCAATTTGTTGAGCTTCACGCGGCGATATGCCGAAGAATTCCGCATCAAACCCGTCAATCCTGTCCAGCAAACCCGCCGACATGGCATAGATGCGGTTCAGACGGTCTGCATCGGGGTTATGCCACCCAAGATCCCAGCGGTCTCCTTTGATGTCACTGACAGCATCAACGCCAGCCTTCAGGTTCTCCCACAGCAGCTCTGGCGAGTTGGCCCCACCGGGGTACCGACCACTAAGACCGACAATCGCAATAGGCTCGTTGCGGCTAACCGAAGTCCGATCGGCTACGCCTGAATGCGCTACATTTTGATGAAGCATGATATCCCCCGCAGAAACTCACAAATAGATGGCAATGAAGCGCAGCTAGTGCCTGAATTGGGATATGAGAATCGCGTGATATCTGATTGACGCGTCACGTCCGGCCGAACATTTCGGCAAGCAACGCCAAGCCAGCAAGACAACGTCTTGACCAATAAAATAGACAAATTAGCCCCACTCCAACACTTATTCAAAGCACTCTTTAAACTTACGCTCTGCCCAGCCCTGCTCCGTGTTAGATCGAAAACCTTAACATGATCTTACGGACAGCTTTGAGACCCCTCACGACCATTCTCGCGCACTTAGCAGTTACATTTCAAGCGGCACGATATGCCCGAAAATGTGGACCCTATCTGCAAATATGCAGAGCCAATAACGCCGGTTTCAAGTGTCAGATTTAGCAATTGGCAGGTATTGCTGGCCCAACAGCTTCTGGAGTGAGGGCATTGATTTGAAACAGGAAAACCTTGAAGACGCAGTGGCCCAAAACCCGATCGAGGGCTTTCTTGATCGACTGTTAACCATAGGTGAAATTCTTACTTATCTGGAGGTTATCGGCATTTTCTTTGTCCTCTTGATCCTTGTAGAAATCGCATGGGACAAGTATTTCGGTCACCGCAAAACGGTTTGGGAACCTCTTGCGAATCTATCCTTTCAAGCTGTGTCACTGGTCCTGCAACGCACATTTTACGGCCTTGTTGTAATTGCTGGATTTGCATGGCTGGAGCCTTATGCGCTGATACAAATTCCGGTCACAGGCTGGACCTGGGTGCTATGCCTTCTGGCCACCGATTTCACCTATTACTGGATGCATCGAACCGAGCATCGCGTGCGCTTTTTCTGGGCTTTGCACAGCGTGCACCATTCCTCTGAAGAATATGACCTCAGCACCTCTTTGCGGATTTTTTGGCTGATCGATCTGACCATTGTTTTCTTTTTTATCCCACTTGTGCTGATTGGTTTTTCAGGGCCGCAGGTATTGGTCTGCATGCTGATCGTTTTTACCTATATGATTTGGGTCCATACCGACAAAATCGGCAAGCTCGGCTGGTTCGATAGAGTGTTCAGCTCCCCTTCGGTTCACCGCGTCCACCATGGGTCTAATCCGCAATATCTGGACAAGAACTATGCCGGAATTCTGGTGATCTGGGACCGGCTATTTGGCACCTACGAACCAGAGGTCGAGACGGTGCAATACGGCCTGACCACACCGATCGAAACTCAAAACCCGGTGCGCATCGGTTTGTTTGAACTGATTTCTCTAGCACGCGATCTGCGGCGACGTAGCGGATGGCAAAATCGCCTTTACACTCTGATTATGCCGCCAGGTTGGCAACCGATTGAAGAAAGAGACGGGCATGGCTGACGCCGTAAAGGCCAAGCCGGTTCTTTGGACCTGCGTTCGGGAAGACCGCCAAAATGCGGCTCTCTATGCCGTTGATCATGGCGACCTTAGCATTAAACTGGGTAACCGAATTGTGACCTTTGTGCTGGCATGAACAATGTAGCCGAATATTTCCAGGAAACCGAAATGACAACCTCTGTGAAAGGTCACGAATGGCCATGAATTTAACTGCGGTTTTGGGTAAACCGCGCGCTCTACTTGCTCATTGGTGGGAAGAAACCCGGGAAACGCTGGTCGCGATTTTTGCGTTCAAAGTCGATGTTGTGACCCTTCGTGGTCAAATGCCCATAAGCGGCGAAACAATTACGATGCTTTATGTGGGCAGGCGGCTGAACCTGTCGCATTTCAAAAAGAAGTTTTTCAATGAGGTTGAAACGCTCCGGTCCAAAAAATCAAACCTGTTTTCGTTCCATAAGGCTATTGTTGCTGAAGAACACGATGCAGATGTTGTCTTCGTTGACGTCGGCTGGCCCTACAATAGTCGCATAAACAAGAACGACGAATACCTCGAATTGCCGGACTACATTTGCATGACCGTATCCCTGAAAACGACTTGGGATGAAACCAAACAAAACTTTCGCAAAACGATCCGCAAGAACATTGGCCGCCTTATTCGCAAAAACAACTATCGAAGCGTTCCGACGAACGATCCGACCATCATTAAGAGCTTTTACGAGACACTCTATGTAACCTTCATAAAATCACGTCATGAAGACGAAACACATCTCACGCCCCGAGCAATAATCGAACAACGCGCCCGAGATGGCACAATCGTGCAAGTTGTTGACGACGACGGCGTGGTAGCAGCCGGGGTTTACTTCCCACACGGTGATACACTGCGCCTTTTGGCAACAGGCATGCCTAAGGCTTTCCTTGAAAATCCTCCTGTGGCCGCGATGCAAGCGCTGTATTACTTTAGTCTGCAATACGCCTTTGAACATGGCTACAAATTCGTGAACTTCCTAGGAACCCGCGCATTTCCGAATGATGGCTTGTTCCAGTTCAAGCGGAAATGGGGTGCTGCCGCTGAAGACACGTTCAGCATCGATTCCATTCTTTTCAAGCCAAACAATACACCCGCAGCAGTTACATTTTGTGAGCATTTTCCAATGATTGCACGCAAAGATGGCGCGCTTCAGCTTTTGCTCTGCACGAAAAGTGATGTCTTTGAAACGGTCGAATACGAGAAGTTAATCGCAGACACTTGGTGCGACGGTATCCCTGATGTGAAAATTGTACACATGTCGGATCAACCCACGGTCGGTTCGACAACCCTGCCAATGTCTCAGGCAGATGTCCGGTTGAGACGTTGCAGTATTGGGAGCTTTGCGGAAAACTACCTGCATGATTGACGGTATCCCTTAGTCACCCATTCCACTTCAAGACTCGAAAAAAGCACAACTTACGTTGCGATCAGGACATGATTAGCCCGCCATCCACGTTGATGGTCTGCCCTGTGATATAGGATGCATCCGGACTGGCCAGAAACGCCACCAGTCCCGCCACATCGCGGCCCTCGCCGGCGCGTTTCATCGGGATGTTCTGCACCCAGCTTTCCATCAACTCACCGGGGCCGAAATCACCCAGCATTTTGCCCCAGACACGGTCGTTGTAATCCCACATATCGGTCTTGATGATGCCCGGGCAGATGGCATTTACCGTGATGCCATCCAGCGCCACCTCTTTGGCAAGGCTTTGCGACAGACCCATCACACCGAACTTGGAGGCCGCGTAATGGGGCGTGTAGATGAAGCCGTCACGGGCTTGGCCTGAGGCGGTGTTGATCAGGCTGCCACCCTTACCAGCGCTGCGCATATGCCGGATCGCCTCTTGGCAGCAAAGGAACACGCCTTTGGTGTTCACGTCCATCGTTGCGTCCCATTCCGCTTCGGTGAGATCCTCGACCTTGGCGATGGTGATGATCCCGGCGTTTTGGACAGACACGTCGATCCCGCCGAAAGCCTCTGTGGCATGAGCGTAAAGCGCTTTGACCTGCTCAAGATCGGAAACATCGCAAACAAAGCCTTTCACAAGGGCGCCGTTTTCGGACAGGACGGCAGCCGCCTCGTGCGCCTGTTCCTCTACGGAGGCGATGACGAGGTTTGCCCCCTCCGAGGCGAAGCGCTCTGCGATCGCGTAACCAATGCCTTTGTTGCCACCTGTAACGACAACTGTTTTGTCTGAAAATCTGGACATGATATCTACTCCGCTGATGTGTTTACCTCGGGCGGGGTCAAGAGGCGGTCCGCCGTGAATTTGTCCGTCACCAATAGGTCGATGACACCGGTGCGCAGCGCGCCTTTGATCGCTGCCGTTTTTGACGCACCGCCAGCAAGCGCGATGACCCGGCCAATCTGAGACAGTTCTTCAAGGGACATGCCAATCACCCGGTCGTCCATCGGTGTTTTGACTGTGTGACCTTCTGCATCAAAGAAGCGCAAGCTGATGTCTCCGACGCCACCTGCATCCTTGACCTCCGCCAGTTCTCTAGAGGTGAAAACATTGCCGCTGCGCGACAACATACTCGATGGCTCAATCGCACCGATGCCGACGATGGCAAGCGTGACCTTGGTGAAGAGTTCCATGGTTTCACGAACATAGGTATCGCTCAGCAGCACCAGCTTGGCCTCGCGCGATTGGGCGACACCCGGCGCGCTTAGGAGATGGGCTTCACCGCCCGTGAGTTTGGCGAGCCGTGTGGTCAATTGGTTGGCGTGGATCTGCACGGTCGGATCACCCATGCCGCCCAGCGTTTGCACGATTTGTTTTGCCTTGCCGGACTTCATCGGGTGGATGTTGTCGACCATTTTGAGGATGGTTTCAGACCAGCTGGACACGCCGATGACTTCTTCGGGCTGGAGCGTGGCCTCAATGAAATGCGCGGCCGCCTCGCCTATGCGCGCCATGATCGGGCCATCGCTGTCCTCTGAGCACTCAACCACAATCGCTTCGGTGAGGCCAAAGCTCTTGCGCAAGCCTGTTTCCAGATCTGCGTAGGTTCCAGAGGGAGAAATCACCGTGGTGCGGACGATTTCCTCTTCCTGCGCGCGTTTGAGCATCCGCGACACCGTCGCTTGGGACATCCGCAAATGCTTGGCGATATCTGCCTGGCGCTGATTTTCCACATGATACATCTGAGCGACACGGGCGATCATTCTAAGTTCGTTCAGGCGGGACATGTGGCGTGCTTTCGAATTTATGTGAATATATATTCACTATAGTCGAAATCTGGTGCGAGCAATGGCTTCCTGCCACGAGGCTCGCGCGGCTTGGTGGTTTTGAGTGCTCCTCTGTGGTGCGTAGGGCTCACCATGGGCTGCAAGCCCTGAAAGGGCGGCCAGGTCCGGCCAGAATCCAGTCGCCAGTCCTGCCAAATGCGCGGCCCCCAGCGCTGAGGCTTCTGAGTTGCGACAAGGTGTGACGGCTTTGCCAAGACTGTCGGCAACAAGCTGCATCAGGAACGGGTTTTTGCTTGGGCCACCATCCACAAACAGGCGCCCGATATCAGACCCTATGTTGGCCATGATCTCATAAATATCGGCCACCTGATGGGCGAGGCTGTCTGCGGATGCGCGTGCAATATGCGCATGCTTTGAATTGAACGAGAGGCCAGAGATCAGACCGCGTGCATGGCTGTCCCAATGGGGTGAGCCAAGACCAACATGTGCCGGCACCAGCGAGACACCGCCGGCATCTTCCACCGTCTGCGCCAAATCAAGAAGTGCATCCACGCTTGCTAGCCCCAGCAATTCGGCGGTCCAGGGGAATATCGCGGCGCTAACAAGGATGTTCCCCTCAAAGGCGTAGGTGGATGTGCCGTTGAGCGACCACGCGATTGTGGTGGTGATGCCTTTGGGCGGGGTGGTAAAGGTTGGCACGGTTGTCATAACTGACGAGCCGGTGCCAAAGGTGATCTTGCCGTCCCCCGTGCCAAATGCGCCGTGCCCGAATAGGGCAGCGTGGGAGTCGCCTATGGCGGAGGCAATGGGAACACCATCGGGCATTACGTCGGTGCCTTGGGTTTCACCGAAGATATGTGAGGAGTCAAAGACCTCTGGCAGGTTTTCTAGGGTGACGCCAAAAAGGGCGCAGAGTTCCGCGTCCCAGCACCGGTCAGCCAAGTTGAACAACTGCGTTCGTGCCGCGTTTGAGCGATCAGTGGCGTGGATACGCTGGCCAGAGAGTTTCCAGATCAGCCAGCTGTCCACTGTACCGATGCAGATTTCCTGCCCAATGCTGGCATGGTTTTCCATTAACCAAGCCGCTTTGGTTGGGGGGAACATCGGGTCGAGCGGCAGGCCGGTTTTAGCGATGACGGCTGGCTCGTGGCCCGCTTGTTTTAGCTCTTCGCATGCGGGTGCGGTGCGGCGGCACTGCCATGTAACCACCGGGCCGAGCGGTTTGCCGGTTTTGCGGTCCCAGATGAGGATGGATTCGCGTTGGTTTGCGATACCAAGGGCGATGATTTCTGCGCCATGCGCTTGTTTCAGGCAGTCGAATATCGCGGTTGTCGTGGCGGTCCAGATCTCATTGGCGTCCTGTTCGACCCAGCCGGATTGGGGATGAGTGATGGGAACCGGCGCTGAGGCACTTGTAATGATGTCTCCGGCGTGGTTCACAAGCACGGCCTTGGAATTGGTCGTGCCTTCATCAATTGCCAGGACGACCTTTTGTGCCACGCTCAGGCCTTTCGCTTCAGGAGTTCAGTTGCGCTTTGTGCGATACCATCCGGTGACATGCCAAACTCATCAAGGAGGAAATTTGCATCTCCTGTTGGGGCAAAGATGCCGGGCACGCCAAGGCGCGTCATGGGGACCGGAATTTGGTCGACAACGACCTCAGCCACCGCACTACCAAGGCCGCCAAAGACGGTATGTTCTTCGCATGTAAGGATCGCGCTGGTGTCTTTTGCAGCGGCTACGATGGCCGCGCTGTCGATAGGGCGCACCGTTGCCATATTGAGAACACGCGCTGTGATGTTTTGCGCGCTCAAAACTGCGGCCGCACTCAGGGCGCGGTGGGTTAGGGTGCCGTTGGCAATGATCGTTACATCCGAACCGTCGCGCAGCATGTTCGCGCGGCCCAGCGTGAATCTGTGATCTTCGGGAAGAAGATCTGGCACGCCAACACGGCTGAGGCGCAAAAAGCATCCACCTTCATGATCCGCTGCCCATGTCACGGCGGCTGCGGTTTCGATGCGATCCGCAGGAGCAATCACAGGCACATTCGGGAGCGCGCGGATCCAGGCGAAATCCTCGATCGAGTGATGGGTTGCGCCAAGGGTGCCATAGGCCATGCCCGAGCTGATCCCAACGAGCTTTACGTTAGATTCTGAATAAGCAACATCCGCCTTGATCTGTTCAAGTGCGCGGCCAGTCAGGAAGGGCGCGGCGGCGCAGACGAAGGGAATTTTCCCGCCGTTGGCAAGGCCCGCGCCAACACCGACCATATTCTGCTCAGCGATGCCGACATTGATCAGGCGCCCTGGGTACTTGTCGCGAAAACCTGCCAGCTTGGAGGAACCAACGGAATCGTTGCAGACAGCAACGATGTCTGTGTTTGAAGCGCCAAGCGCTTCTAGTGTGCTCACAAAGGCATCGCGGCAATCAAACAGCTTGGCACCTTCCAAAGGAGCGTTCATGGGGCGGCGTCCTCAAGTTCGGCCATGGCCTGCCAATACTGCACCTCGTTGGGAACTTTGTGATGCCAAGCGACATTGTCCGACATGAAGGAAATGCCGTGTCCCTTGTTCGTATGGGCAACGATGCAGGTCGGTTTGCCCAGCGTTATCTTGTCGGCTGCCAGCGCGGTGCAGATCTCATCCATGTCATGGCCGTCAATTTCCTGAACCGCCCAGCCAAAAGCCTCCAGCTTGGGGCGAAGCGGTGCAAGGTCATTGGTGTCGGCAAGACGCGCGCCTTGTTGCAGGCGATTATGGTCAATGATGAGCGTGAGGTTATCAAGCTTGAACTGAGCGGCGGCCATGATGGCTTCCCAATTGGAGCCCTCTTGCATTTCACCATCCCCAGTGATGACGAAAGTGCGCCAGCTTTCGCCGTTCAGCTTGGCTGCCTGCGCCATGCCAACGCCTATGGGCAGGCCATGGCCCAAAGGACCGGTGTTGGTTTCCACGCCGGGGACTTTCGTTCGGTTTGGGTGACCGTTGAGGCGCGAATGGGGCTGCAGGAAGGTTTTGATTTCCTCTTTCGGGATGAAGCCCCGTTCGGACAGCACGATGTAGAGCGCGAGCGCTGTGTGGCCTTTGCTCAGCACAAAGCGGTCACGCTTTGGGTCATTTGGCGCGGCGGGATCCACGGACAGAATGTCGAAATAGAGCGCTGTGAGCAGATCCATAACAGACATTTCGCCACCCACATGCCCCGCACCCGCCTCATAGACGGCTTGCACATCGCGGCGCCTCATCTTGTTGGCTTGAGCACGGAGTTGAGCGGAGTTCATACGCGTCCCTGTATAAAAATTCACATATAAGAAAACATGCAATACCGAATCTGTCAAGCCGTTCTGAGAGGTTAGCAGCTTACATCAGTCTTAGGTCGCTGAAATGTTTTGGGACGTTGACAGGCTCATATCCTTCGCCTAGCATTTAATCTCGACAATGCATAATTATTCGCAGTGGGAGGATTGATGAGCACCACGGAAATTCCCGGCCCAAGCGGGAGGGCAAGGCTGTCCCAGTTCTTTTCGCTCAGCGGTGCAACCGGCCCGCTCATCGGGCTTATCCTGCTTTGCGTTTTCTTGTCCTTTGCCACGGACGCTTTTCTGTCTTTTCGCAATTTTCTGAACATTGCAGACCAGATCACCGTGCTTGGGATTATGGCTGTGGGCATGACATTTGTGATTCTGATTGGCGGAATTGACTTGTCGGTTGGCTCGGTGATGGCCCTTGCGATGATGGTGCTGGGCTATCTCAATGTCGAGGCGGGCATGTCCATGACAGTTGCCATCGGCGGTGCGCTGATCGCGGCGGCGCTTTGTGGCGTGATTTCGGGTCTTTTGATCACGGAATTCGCGGTGCCTGCCTTTATTGCCACGCTTGCGATGATGTCCATCGCGCGGGGCCTTGCAAATATGATCACCAATGGCTCGCAGATCATCGGCTTTCCGGCCTGGTTCAATATGGGCGCGATCATCCGGCAATGGGGTTTTTTGACGATGACAGTCTCAGTCATGCTGGTGGTTTTTGTGCTCGCCATCCTGTTCTTGCGCTTTCGCAAAGAAGGGCGCGCGCTTTACGCGATTGGCGGCAACCCTGAAGTGGCGCGGCTGGCCGGGGTCAATGTGAAGCTGACAACGGTGATGGTTTATACAGTTTGCGCCCTTTTGTCGGGCCTTGCGGGCGTGCTTTTAGCCGCGCGTCTGGACTCGGTACAGCCGAGCTCTGGCGTTGCCTATGAACTGGATGCAATCGCCGCTGTCGTCATCGGCGGCACAAGTCTTTCGGGCGGCACCGGGGGTGTCGTGGGCACGCTGATTGGGGTGCTGATCATTGGCGTTTTGCGCAATGGGCTGAATTTGCTCAGCGTTTCACCATTTTTGCAAGCAGTCGTCATTGGACTGGTCATTGTTTTGGCTGTGGCTGCGGAAACTTTCAAACACCGGAGAGTGTGAACGAGACGGGCGCTGATTGCGAGCGCCTTCAACAAGATGGCCTGACCGGATCAGGTGGGCCGAACATCAAGGAGGAGAAAACCATGAAGAACATTGTGAAAAGCCTATTGGCAGCAACAGCGTTTGCGGCCCTTGCAACATCCGCTACGGCTGATGGTGTGGGTGGTGTGAAAAAGATTGGTCTAGCTGTGCCAAACCTACAAGCTGACTTCTTCAACCAGATCAAACTGGGTGTTGAAGGCTATGCGGGCAAGCTCGGGATTGATGTCATCGTAGTGGATGCCAAGAACGACACAGCGACACAGGTGAGCCAGGTTCAGGATTTGATCACACAAGGCATTGATGCGTTTATCTATATCCCAGCGGGTGCTGCTGCGGCGGCCGTGCCAACACGTCTGGCCCGTGCAGAAGGCATCCCAGTGATCAATGTTGACCGCGAGCCTGATGGCGCGCCGGGTGACACGGTGATTTACGGCGAAAACGTCCTGTCGGCTTATCAGGTTTGCGACCACATCATTGGTCTTGCCGGTGGCAGTGGCAAAATGGTGGTGATCCACGGCCAGAAAGGCACAACGCCAGAAGTTCAGCGCTTTGAAGGCTGCAAAATGGCCATCGACGAGAACCCCGGTGTAGAGCTGGTCGCCCAGCAGTGGAGCCAGCAGTGGTCCCCGGATGAAGGCTTCAACATTGCTCAAAACATGTTGCAGGCAAATTCCGACATCAAGATCATCTTTGGTCAGGCGGACGGTCTTGCCATGGGTGCTGCCAAAGCGGTTGAGGTTGCAGGTCTCTCAGATCAGGTCATCGTTGGTGGTTATGATGGTGATGGTGCCGCGCTGGAATCGCTGGTGGCTTGTGACACGCCCTTTATCGTGACCGCGACACAAAGCACGCAAGCCATGGGTGTTCTAGCGGTAAACTCAGCGATTGCGGTTGCAAATGGTGCCTCTGTGCCTGCGCGCCAGATCCCGAACGCTGTACTGACAACATGCAACGATGCGGCAAAGTTCGTTGAGAAGCACCCATAAACCAAGTCCTGCTAGCACCAGAGAACAAAAGGCCTTGCAATGACCCCTGACAGTAGGACGCCGATCCTGTCCTTGCGCAATATCAAGAAGTCTTATGGGCTGATTGAAGTGCTGCATGGAATTGATCTGGATGTTTGCGCTGGCGAGGTCGTTGCATTGCTTGGCGAGAATGGTGCTGGCAAATCTACGGTTTCAAATGTCATTTCCGGCACGGTTCTCCCTTCGTCTGGAACAATGACTTGGCAGGGCGCACCTTATGCGCCCGCCAACCCTCGGGAGGCTTTGAACAGCGGCGTGGGCATGATCCATCAGGAATTGCTGCTGCTGCCGCATCTTTCGATAGCTGAAAATATCTTTGTCGGGCGCAACCCGACCCGCGTTGGCTTTGTGGATCGCCGCGCAATGGAAGAGCGCGCCCATGCAGGGCTTCAGCGCTTGGGGCTTGATGTCTCGCCGCGTCGTCTTGTGGCGGGGCTTTCGACGGCCAATCAGCAGCTTATTGAGATCGCAAAAGCGCTGACGCTGAATGCGCGGCTTTTGATCCTGGATGAGCCAACTGCAGCCTTGGGCGGTGACGAGACCACAAAGCTTTTCGAGCAGATCGAGCGGCTCAAAACCGATGGCGTGGGGATCATCTATATTTCCCACCGTCTCGAAGAGATCAAACGCATCGCGGATCGTGTTGTGGTGATGCGTGATGGGGCGAAAGTTCAGGAGTTTGACAGCGCGGATGTGCCTGTACGCAGCATTGTGGAGGCCATGGTTGGGCGCAGCCTTGACCGGATGTTCCCGGCGATTCCGACGCCCAAGACTGAAACCGTGCTGGATGTGCGGGATCTAAGCTCGGGGCTTGGTCATTTCTCGGACGTCAATTTTGAAGTTCAAAAGGGCGAGATTTTCGGGATTGCGGGTCTGATTGGTGCCGGGCGCACAGAACTGGTGCGCGCTATCACCGGAATTGACCCGATTGCGAGTGGGCAGGTTCTGCTGGATGGGCAAGAGATCACCCCGCGCAGCCCCAAAGATGCGATCAAGAAGGGCATCGTGATGGTTCCAGAGGACCGCAAACAGCAGGGTTTGGTACTGCAACACAGGATTGCGGAGAACATCGCTTATGCCAATATGAAAGAAGTCGCGCCCTCGGGCTTTGTTTCCGCGCGGCGCGTCAACGGATTTGCCAGCGAGAATATCGCAAAATTCGGAGTGAAGGGGCAAGGCCATCAGAACGCCAATGAGATGTCGGGCGGCAATCAACAGAAGGTTGTGATCGCCAAATGGCTAGCCCGCAATCCTCGCGTGGTGGTACTTGATGAGCCGACGCGCGGCATTGATGTTGGCGCACGCTCCTCCATCTATGACATCATCGTAGGCCTAGCCAATGAAGGCGTTTCGGTCATTGTGGTCAGTTCGGACCTAGAGGAAGTGCTGGGTGTGTCCAACCGCATCATGGTGATGGCGCAAGGCAAGCAGTCAGGCATCTTGTCTCGCGAGAACGCAAATGACGTCTCAATCATGGAATTGGCCACACTATAGGCCCGGTTCGAAAGGAAACAATTATGTCGGACATATCCCTTAACGCGCCTGCCCTCTTTGATCTCTCAGGGCGCGTGGCGCTTGTAACGGGTGCAGGCAGCGGGATCGGACAGCGGATTGCGATGGGTCTTGCGCAATGCGGGGCGGATGTGGCCCTGCTGGACCGTCGCACGGATAATGGGCTGGCGGATACCGCTGCGGCGATTGCATCAAGCGGGTGCAAGTCGCTTCAGATTGCAGCCGATGTGACCTCTGGCGAGGCTATGGCGGCGGCGGTCGCGCAAACCGAGGCGGAGCTTGGCCCTTTGCGGCTGGCGCTCAATGCAGCAGGTATCGCCAATGCAGAGGGCATCGAGGATATGCCCGAAGATCAGTACCAGACCCTTATGGACATCAATATGAAGGGCATCTGGCTGTCCTGTCAGGCAGAGGGGCGCGCTATGCTCGCTCATGGGCTGGGCGGGTCCATCGTCAATATCGCCTCGATGTCGGGTGTGATTGTCAATCGTGGCCTCAATCAAGTGCATTATAATGCGTCCAAGGCTGGCGTGATCCATATGTCCAAATCCATCGCGATGGAGTGGGTGGATCGCGGCATCCGGGTCAATTCTATATCGCCGGGATATACCGCGACGCCGATGAACACGCGGCCCGAAATGATCCACCAGACCAAGGAATTTGAAAGCCAGACCCCAATGCAGCGTATGGCGGATGTCAACGAGATGGTCGGGCCTGCGGTGTTTTTGCTGTCAGATGCTGCGTCCTATTGCACAGGCGTGGATCTGTTGGTAGATGGCGGCTTCTGCTGCTGGTGATCTGCATATCAGTGTGCTTTGCAGTCTTTGCAAGGGGCACTAAAGTCGGCTTGGGAAAGCCAATTCCCAAAATTTCGTGCCAAAAATAGTTGTAACACTTGTCTAAGCTGATCGCTGCGACGAAACCCCGCCTCCATCGCGCACCCAGCCAAAATAATCGGGCGAACCCATCTGGCCGCCTTTCAGTGCAATTTCGAGACCGTCTAATTTGCCGTTCGCACGTGCTCGGCATATTGCAGCCCCAGGGATGGTCGGAGAAACCGCGACCAATGCATAGATGCCCAATTCCTTGCAGACCCGGCCAGATGTATCACCGCCCGATACGGCGATGCGTCGCAGATCAAGATCAATAACCAAAGCCCGCATGATCCTACCAAGCGCTTGGCCGATCAGGTCATTTGCATGATCCATGTCGCCTGACGCGGCTTTATTGACTTCGTCCAGGGTTGGGTCGTCGGGGCCCTCCGCAGTAAAGATGATGGGCGGCTTGCCTATTGCAAGAGCAGCCTTTGCTTCGGACAACGCCTGATCCTCCACCATTGCGGCATCGCCAGATAAAAGCTGCGCCGCGTTAAGCCGGATTGCGGCAAAACCGTTTTCGCGTGCCCAAGCAATTTGCGCAGCGCTGGTTGGAGATACCGAGCCGGATACGACTGCAAAATTGTTGTCTCGCCCAAGACCAGGTGGAGGGGCGATTGACTCGATTATGCCCTGCTCGCGCAGATAAGAGACCAACGTGTATTCAATACCCTGAGACCCCACAACAAAGCGGCTGTCTTTACGCCGCTCCCAAAGCAGGCGACCCACTTCTGCTTGTTGCTCGGCGGCTGTCAGATCAAGGGTCCAGACTTGCGCGGCACTTTCCAGCTTCTGAGCCGCGCGCTGCTCTGAAAGATCCTCCAGATCTATGCAGCCCGTCGGCCTTTGCGTTTGCTTTGCTAAGTGGCGGGCGACATCCGCTTCATCCATCGGTGTCACTGGATGATGGGCCATGACCGGGTGGCGATCGAGCCGGTATACTCCGTTGGCAGCTGAGCAAAACAAAGACCCAAAGGCTTGATACCGTCTCATTTGCGGGGCTGCTGTCACCACCGGAACTGCGGCTTCTCCAAAATGTTTTAGGCCCAGATCAATGGCTTTGCCGATCGATCCAACCAATGGTGAAGAGTCGAGCGTGGTGCAGATTTTATAGTGCACCAGTTCGGCTCCCGTCTGATCAAGAAACTCAAAAACCGCTGGAAGGTTGTCTTCCATCCAATCCGGTGATTTTGACCGCGCGAGAGTAGCGATACCAATCCCCACGCAGTCCTTGTTTTCTTCTAGAGCCTTTGCGTCAGGTGTGGATAAGTACAAGATTGACGGCAGTCCGGCGAAGCTCAAAACCTCCATAACGGCGGCGGCTCCAGTGAAATCATCTCCTAGCCAAGCGACCAAAGGTCGACGGAATTTGTTGGCAGCAGGGGAATTCATGTTATATATCACCTCATCATACCAGTATCTACTACTCTTGGCTTTGGTTAAGGTCAACGTCAGAGAAGATCAATTCAGTTGACTTATAATCCGATACCTTGAGATTTGGTCGAAAAAAATGGAATGAATGATGACATCTGATGTACCGCAGAAAAGTGCGGAAAAGATTGTAAGACTGAAACTCTCCGAACAAGTGTTGGAACGGTTGCGCGAGATGCTCCGTAGCGGTGAGCTTAGCCCTGGCGATTATTTACCGTCGGAACGTGCCTTGATGGAACGCTTTAGCGTCGGTCGCCCAGCGGTTCGTGAAGCATTGCAATCCATGCATACTCAGGGACTGATCACGATCAGCCATGGTGAGCGAAGCCGGGTCAATGAACTTTCGGCCAATCTTGTGCTTGATCAAAGCGATACCGTTGCGAAAATTCTGCTGGACGCAGTGCCGGCCAATCTGGAACACCTCAAAGAAGCACGACGAATGTTCGAGCTTGGAATTGTCAATGCCGCAGCTCAGAAGGCGACAGAAGAGCATATTGAGGCCCTTCGTAGCTTGAATGCGAAACAAGAAAAATTCTTGTCGGACAATGTCGATGTTCGAAACTTCATTGAGGCGGACATGGCGTTTCATACAGGTATTGCAGATATTCTCGGCAACCCTGTTGTGACCGCCGCTTCAAGCGCAATGCTGCGCTGGCTGCAGGAGTTCCACACCGCATTGTTGCATTGGTCGGGCAACGAGGAAATCACTTTGGCAGAACATGCACGGATTATTGACTGCATCGCAGAGAAAGATTCCGCAGGTGCCGTGGTTGAAATGCAAAGCCATCTAGACCGGTCCCGGGAAATGTTCGCACCGCGCCGCGCCACCTAAACCATTCTCAACTCTTGACCTGGCTTGAGACCTTTAGGTTTGACGCGTCTTTATAGCTGGTATAATGAGTATGTTACGTACGATGTTGCGTGGGTTCGGTGATTGAATAAAATGAACGCTCTTGAGAAACTCTATGGAACTGGCGAGTCCCTGCCTGCACTGCGGAGGGTGACGACCGGTCCACTTTCGTTTTTTTATTCACAAGAGGGCTTGCGGCGCATCTCATGGAATGGGACCGAATTGGTGCGTGCGTTGGCGTGGCCAATACGAGATGAAAATTGGGGCACTTATCCGGTGGAGATTGTCGATGAATGGTCCCAAACCACCCATGATTTCGAGGCTGGACTGAAGTTCGCTGTTGGCGGCGGCAGACTGACGTGTGACCTGCACATCCACGCTTCTTCCAAAGGCGTTATTGTTGCGGAGCTGACGATGACGCCCAATAACGGTACGTTTGCAACCAATCGAGCTGGCTTTACCGTTTTGCATCCAATCAAAGGCGTTGCAGGGTCTCCGCTCGCTGTAACGCATTCGAACGGAACCAGGGAAAACACGCGCTTTCCACTTCACATTCAGCCCGACCAGCCTGTCAAAGACATATCAGAACTGAAGTACGAATTGGGCGGACAAGGTGTAGCCATCGTCTTTGGCGGCGAAGTTTTTGAGATGGAAGACCAAAGAAACTGGTCGGACGCATCTTACAAAACTTACTGTGTGCCATTGGTCTATCCCTTTACCTACGAAATTTCACAGCCCACGAAACAATCAGTTCGCATAACCTGTGATGGCGACGCTGTTTCGTCAGATGCTGGTGCAGTAAAAACCGCTCTGCACGTTGCGCAAACCAAAGAGAACGCGATCGACGTCGGACTTGCGCTTGAAGCCGATTGGTTGCCCAAGACTGACATCGCCCTAAGCGGGTTTTCGCATGTCTTACTGCGAACAACGCCGAACTTGGATAGGATCGATAAACTGGCAGACTTCCTGCGTGGTTGGGAAATTATCGATTTAGAAATCGTCCTTCCTGCCGCCACACGTGCAGAATCCGACCTTCAAGAACTGGCAACGGCGCTTGAAAATCACGGCATTGTGCCAAGGCGGGTTATCGCCCTTCCTGAAGCCTATCTTGGTAGCCATCAGCCGGTCGGGCCATGGCCGGACGGCGCTGCGCCAAACGACATCCTTGATGCAGTTCGACAAGCCTTTCCCAAGTCCATGATCGGTGGCGGGATGCTGACAAATTTTACCGAGATGAACCGATATCGGCCAGACGTCTCCAAATGTGACTACGTTACGCACAGCCTGACGCCGCTTGTCCATGCCGGCGATGACATGTCCGTTCTGGAAACGCTTGAGGCTCTGCCACAGATTTTTTCCAGTACGGACGCAATGGCAAAGGGTCTCCCCTATCGCCTTGGGTTATCCAGCATTGGGATGCGGTCCAACCCTTACGGGGCGGCAGTTGCTCAAAACCCCGCGCAGGTGCGCCGCACGATGGCAAAGATCGAACCACGTCATCGCGGTCTGTTTGGATCCGCCTTCGCAGTGGGGGTCCTGGCGGCGACCTATGAGAGCAATGTTGAAGCGATCTGCCTTGGCGCTCCGGTCGGGCCCTTTGGGCTTTGTTATGAGCCAAATGACTATCCGCAAGCTGGGTATGACGGGGCCAGGCGCGCGGTTTACCCGCTGTTCCACGTTGTGCGCGAGGCATGTCTGATGGCCGGGCACCCTCGCCTTTCGATTGCGGGAATTGGCGATGGCGTTTCGGGATACGGTGCTTTGATCGCCGGGGCGGCGCGGATCATGATGGCGAACACGACCGATACAACGAAGGAAATTCTGCTGGGGCAAGCGGCTAGCGTCACAATTCTTGACGCCCAATCTTTCGATGCCGCAACGGCGTCACCCGATTGGCTCGCGAACGCAGCGCAGACAAAGACCGAAAAGCTCAGCTTGTCGGCCTTCTCAGTGGCCTTCATCGAAATGGAAACTGCACCAAATTGAACGACAACAAGTGGGAGGAAAAACTATGTTGCTCAACCTGACCAGGCGCAAAGCTCTGGCACTCACCGCGGCCTCGGTTCTGGCCACAAGCGCTGGCGGCGCTTTTGCCCAATCTGCGGCCGAACGCGCCGTTGAGGCGGCCAAGGCGTATTCCGGGATCACACTCAATGTGTTCTACGAAGCCGGTCTTCAGCCATTGGATCCCAAGAACTTTACGGGCCCAATGTGGGAGGAACTGACTGGCATCAAGATCAATGTCATTGAGTCTCCCAACGAGGAGATGTTCACCAAGACGATGCAAGACCACTTGGGTGGCGGCGGCGGGTATGACGTGTTGAACGTCCTTCCAAGCCAAATGCCTGACCTTGCACTTGCTGGCGCTCTGGAGCCGCTCGACGATTTCGTCGCAAAGTATAATTACGCTGAGGAACTGGACAAGATTGCGCCGGTTTACCGCGACAACCAGATGAAGGTTGAAGGTACAATCTACGGCCTGCCCGACGATGGCGACGTGTTTGTTATGTACTATCGCAAGGATGTTTTCGAAAATCCTGAGAACATGGCAGAGTTCAAGGCCAAGCATGGCTATGATCTGGCACCCCCAAAGACTTGGGATCAGTTCAGCGATATTGGTCAGTTCATCACCGACAAATTTGGCCCAGACCTTTACGGCGCCGGAATGTTCCGTCAGCCGGGTACCGCTAAGTTCTTGTTCGAAGAGCGTTTCCGCGTAGAAGGCGGGCGGTTCTTTGACCCTGATACGATGAAAGCCACGGTGAATTCCGAAGCAGGTCTGCGCACCATGCAGGGTATGCTGGCCGAAAACGAATGGATGCCCGCTGGTGTCGAACAGTGGGGCTTTGGAGAGGTCTTCTCAGCATTCCTTGCAGGTGACATCGCAATGGCCGTAAGCTGGCCACCGGTTGGTCGTTGGGCTGCTGGATACGGTAAGGGCGAAGAAGCCTTGAGCTGGATTCCCGAAACAACTGTCGCAGACACGATCGGGTACGCGCTGCCACCAGGTGGCAAACCAGCACTCGCAGCAGGTTTCTCGCTATCCGTCGCGTCCGGGTCCAAGCACAAAGAAGCTGCGTTCCTCTATGCTATGTGGATGAATTCTGAAGAGATAAGTCTCCAGCGTGTGCAGTTACCATATGCGCTTCGTGACCCCTTCCGGACCAGCCACTTCGCAAACGAAGACTATCGTTCACGTTGGCCGTCTGCGGGCGAGTATCTAGATATTCTTGAAGAGGGCGCCAACACTGGCATGCTCGATTTGTCTCTAATCCAGATCGACCGTTACAACGAAGCACTGCGTCAGGGCTTCAGCCGTCTTTGGGCCGGGGAAAATCCTCAAGGGGTTCTTGATCAGGTTGCAGCGGATTGGGATGCATTGACCGACCGGATCGGCACTGACAAGCAAAAGCGTGTTTATCTGGATTGGGCGAGCAAACCCAACTCCTATCCTAAGTAAACATCACTTCCGGTGTGTCCCAACGGCTTTGGACCTTGGGACACCCGCCAATTTTGGAAAACCTGAATGAGCACTCTGACACGCACCTTAGATAACCCGAAGGTCTTCAAATACCTGCTCATTGCGCCAGCAGTTTTCGTTATTCTTCTTATCGGTTTGTATCCCTTGGTTAAGCTTGCTGTAACCTCGTTTCAGGACATCTCGATGTTCGGCGCGGACACCAACTGGCAGGGATTTAAACATTACAGCCGCTTGTTTGAAGACAGTCGGCTTTGGGAATCAATCCTGCACACGGTCGTGTTCACGCTGATAGCTTTGCCAATTGAACTCGTGCTTGGATATCTCCTAGCGCTGCTGTTCTTGGAACGAATACCGTTCAAATCATTCTTCGTCGCAATCATCCTTTTGCCCACTATTATCTCGCCCATTGTAGCGGGGTCGACCTGGCGCTTGATGCTAGATCAACGCTTTGGTCCGGTGAACCAACTTATCGGCTGGTTCGCGGGTCGCGATGTCGAAATTCTTTGGACAATCGAAAGCCATCTGGTGTGGCCTGCCATTATGCTGGCAGAGGTTTGGCAGTGGACGCCCTTTATGTTCCTGATGCTTTATGCAGCTTTGTCCAATGTCGACAAGGAACAGCTTGAAGCGGCCCAGATTGATGGCGCCTCTTGGTGGATGACGTTTAGAAGGATCGTATTGCCTGCAATCTTGCCGGTCATGATTATCGCATTGTTGATCCGTGGCCTGGACCTATTTCGTATCTTTGACATTATCTGGACGATGACGCAGGGCGGACCCGGAACGAAGACTGAGACTATTTCGATCTACGCCTACAATATGGCATTCCGCGAGTTTGAAACGTCCTATTCTTCGGCCATCGCCTTCTTGGTGATCTTCTTTCTGACCGTACTGGTGATTTGGCTATTACGCAGAGTGGAGGTCGAACGATGATCCGCTGGGACCGAGGCTGGCGTTTATACATTCGGCTCGCACTTGCCTGCCTAATAACTTTGCTCTTCGTTTTTCCGGTCTACTGGCTGGCGATGATCTCAGTGAAGACACCAGATGAAATCTACTCCTATCCACCGGTTTGGTTCCCGTCTGAATTCCAGTTTTCCGCATATTTCACGCTCTTTCGCGACGGTGATGCTTGGGCCGTCTGGAATTCACTGGTCACCGCCAGTGTCAGCACGGTTTTAGCCATGATTATCGGAACAGCGGCGGCTTACTCGATTGTTCGGTTCAGAACGGGAGGTGAGCATTTGGCGATCTGGATCATCTCGCAGCGGATGATCCCGCCAATCTGCGTCGCTTTCCCAATCTTTCTGTTGTTCGTCACATGGCAATGGGTCGACACACGGATGGGTCTGATCCTGTTATACACTGCCTTTAACGTCCCATACGTCACCTGGATGATGCGTGGGTATATCCAAGACATTCCCCTAGAACTGGAACAATCCGCACTTGTGGATGGCCACACACGTTGGGCTGTTTTGTGGAAGGTCGTGCTGCCAATGGCCCGCGCCGGGCTCTTCGCCACGGCTGTCTTCACATTTATCTTCGCGTGGAACGACTTCCTGTTCGCGCTTATCCTCACCAAGTCCGAAGCCGTGACATATACCGTGAAAGTCACTGGATATTTCGGATCTCAATCAACCTTCTGGTCCAAAATCGGAGCCATGAGCATGCTCGGTGTTTTGCCCATGATGGTGGTTGTTGGAACTATGCAGCGCTTCATCGTGCGCGGAATGTCACTCGGAGCCGTAAAGGGTTAGATCATGACCGATCTCAGTCTCAAAAATATCAATAAACACTACGGTGACTTTCACGCTGTGCGAGACGTTTCCCTAGATATTCCGTCAGGCGAATTTGTCGTTCTGGTTGGATCATCGGGCTGCGGCAAGTCCACTCTTTTGCGCTCAATTGCCGGATTGGAAGAGATCTCCACTGGCGATATGATTTTGGATGGCAAGTCTATCTCTAATCTTGCGCCGCGGGATCGAAACGTCGCGATGGTTTTCCAGTCATACGCGCTCTACCCATATCTAAGTGTTCGCGAAAACATCGCATTTGGCCTGCGCGCTCGAAAGGCGTCAGAGGCCGAGATCGACAGCCAAGTTGCATGGGCCGCAGATGTGCTCGACATAACCAACTATCTTGATCGGTTCCCACGGGAGCTTTCCGGGGGTCAACGCCAGCGCGTTGCCATTGGCCGCGCCATTGTTCGGGATGCGGATCTCTATCTGTTCGACGAGCCTCTTTCGAACCTTGATGCGAAGCTGCGCGATGGCATGCGTGAGGAAATCAAGAAGCTGCACGAACGCTTGGGTAAAACATTCATCTACGTCACACATGACCAGATCGAAGCGATGACACTGGCTCAACGGATTTTCCTTCTAAAGGATGGCCAGATCGAACAGGCCGGTGCGCCCCTTGATCTGTTTGAGCGTCCGCAGAACAAGTTTGTAGCGGCGTTCCTTGGATCCCCCTCAATGAACTTTATCGATGTAAGCGTGGCTGGCGGTGCTTTGACACTGCCGGACGGTCAAACGATCCAAGGCGCTTGGGTTCCAGACGGACGGTACACTTGGGGCATCCGGCCAGAGCATTTCTCGGTAAGCGAAGCAGGCGCATTGTCGGTCAAACTCGACGTAATACAGCCGACGGGTTCGCGATCCTACGGCACCTTCTACATCGAGAACAATCATATGATGGCTGAGTTGGATGCGCATGCGACTAATAAGAGCGACACCAAGCTGTCAGTCGCGATGGAGAGGACGCAATTTTTCGATCTAACCAGTGGCGATGCGGTCCGTCTCTAGGACCGCACCAACCACACTTTTGACCGTTCAGATGAGTGTTGGAAAAGAATCCAGCTCCGATCATCCGACCCGGTAGCTTAGAAGTTTAGGTAATTCTTTCGATACTGGCCGCAATCTCTTCAGGTTCGAAAACCCGCTTCCAATCGTCTTTCATCAAGATCGGCAGACCATTCTCGATGGCCTTGTAGCATGCATCGGAAAAGACACCGTCGATGTGGCCAAAGGTGACCGCCGCAAGGATGTTCATGTGCCCCAGAAGAAAATCGCGGGCAGCTTCTTCAGGAACGCCACGCGCGACAACCTCATCTATTGCTTCTTTCATGACATAAAGCAGTGAGGCACAGACTGTTTCAGAAAGACCCGGCTCAAGAAGCGCCATCTGTTCCACAGTAACACGGTGCGAGCGAACAACGGGCGCGTAAATCGCTTTGCCAACCGCTTCGCCAAGCTCATAATGCTCAGCTGGTCCCTGCATCAGCGCGTTGACGATACCTTGTTTTGCGGCAACGCCCCCAAAGTGATCGTTGCGACCCTCAGGCGTGTTCTCGTCATTGAAGATGGGAGGATGGCAAGGATGTGAGATGAAATACGTCACGTCATCGCGCTTGGGCAAATGACCCGCGAAAGGCCCAGCCGCATCCAAACAAATCAGCATCGCACCCGGCTCGACTTGATCAATGATCGCGTGGGAAACCGCCTTGATTGCGGTGTCGGGGACGGCCAAAACAATGACATCTGCGCCTTTCAAAGCGTCCTCGGTCGGCACACAGTCCTTCCCAAGTTCATCTTTGACGCGTTGCTGCCCCGCCTCGGAAATTTCTACATGGGCAACTTCGAAATCCGTTTCGAGAAGATTTTTCCCGCTGCGCACGCCCATTTTCCCGCCGGCGCCAAAAAGAGCGATCTTTGTCATCTTACATTCCTTAAAACTGGTATAATAACTATATAAGTTATCTCCCAAGGCTGCAATCCTAAAGTGATTGGCCTCCTGATATGTTCAGATAAAACGCTCAAACTCATCCTCAGTCTCGCTACCAAAGTTGAAAAGGCCGCGATGAAACCCATCGCGGCCTAAGTGGATGTGAACAGAAAAGCAGATGCCAGAGTTCTTCCTATGTTGGCTCGAAAGAATACAATGGCTCGGACCGGTTTAGATGCTCTCGCATCGCTTCAAAAGCGGCAGCCTCATCGTTTGTTTCAAGCACATCAGCCAGCTTTTTATGCTCCAACAGCGTGGTGTCTTCATGGCCCGACCAATACAGCAGCGGGCGGTAGTAGTCGAACAACCAAGATAGCATAGCTTTGGTGATTTCGATCAAAAGAGGGTTGTTGGAAATTTGGGCAAGACGCACATGAAACGCCATGTCAGCCTGAATGAACAACTCGATATTCCCCAGGTTTTCCCGTTGTTCAGCATTGATACGCCGAAGATCCTCTGCATCCGCGCGAGTGCAGTTTCGTGCAGCCAAACGCGCTGTTCCAAATTCCAGAATTTTCCGGATTTGCATCAGATGCGTCAGGTTTGAAGGGTCCGACGACAAAAGGAGTTTTGCGATGTCGTTGACCTGATCAAAGGCCATGCCGGCGTTCAATTCGTTTACGCGGCTGCGTTCCCCATGGGAGATCGTGATAAGACCCTTGTTTGCCAACATTTGAAGCGCTTCGCGTGCGGCCGGGCGACCAACGCCGAATCGTTCCATCAACGCGCGTTCTGATGGCAAGAGATCCCCGGGTGTGAGTTCGCCGGAAACAATCATGTTCCACAGTTTATCAAATACGAGCTCTGAAAGCCTTTGCCGGTGGATCTGCTCTTTGGCTTGCTGTTTTCTCATAAAACTCTCGTACAGGCTTGCTGGTTTCCTAGGAACCCTAGTTTGGGCTGCCATCCAGCACAATCGAAACCCAAACCCCATAGGCTTGGATAGCTCGATAACCTGCAAATTGGTTCATCATGTTACATAGCCATTATACCAGTTGCAATTTTGTTCAAACGCTGCAAAGTGGTATAATAACCTCATGAATGTACCAGTATGTAACTTGGAGAGGGAAAGTGGTGCTAACAGCAGCGGAAAAAGCGCGCGCTCGGCCAATGCCGGTGGCGAGCCGAAGCCGAGGAATGTCTCGGGACCGAAAAATCGGTCTGCTTTTGCTATTGCCGCTGATTGTTCTGGTTCTCGGGCTGACGATCTATCCGATCTTCCAGGTCGTCTCGCTTTCGTTCCAGCAGCAGAGCCTTTACAGTACAGAAGCAACCTTCGCAGGGCTGAAGAATTTTGAAGCCGTCGTAAGCCACGAAGGGTTCCCGCGCTCCGTAAAGAACACGTTCGTTTTCACGTTTGGGTCGCTTTTCCTGCAAATGGGTCTTGGCTTACCGATCGCCCTCCTCCTTAATCGTGAGTTTCCGCTGCGAAATCCGATCCGCGGGGTCATGCTGTTTTCGTATCTGGTGCCCTATGTCGTCGCGCGATGACATGGAAATTCATGTTTTCGGACACAACCGGAATACTGAATTATTGGATCCGAGCGAGCGAACTGCCAATCCCCGCCTCGCCATTCGGATCGCTAGATTTCGCAATGGTTGGCGTGATCGTGGTCAATGCGTGGAAGAACTTCCCGTTCATGGTCATCGTTTTCCTTGCGCAACTGCAAACCATTGACCGTCAGCTTTACGAGGCGGCTTCGGTCGATGGAGCAACGGCCTGGCAAAAACTCACAAAGATCACATTGCCGTCCCTTCTGCCAATCATGCTGGTCGTCGGGATGCTCAGAACCATATGGAATTTCAATAACTTCGAGGTTGTTTTCTTGCTAACCCAAGGTGGTCCAATTGGCCGAACCGAAACCCTGCCGCTCTATATCTATAGATTTGTCTTTGGTGACTTTAGCCTCGGTCGAGGAGCAGCGCTTGCGGTGATCGTCTTCTTCGTTCTTTTGATCATGTCCGTCATTTATTGGCGATTATACGAGCGCACGCAGGAGCGATTCCGATGACTAGCGTGCGCAAAGAAATGCCTAAGCTTGCCATCAGTCCGCGAGCAAAAAGGGCAGCGGCCAAGCGCCGTTTCGAGCAGGCCCTCCTGATGCTCTGTGCGCTGGCCGTCCTTATGATCGTCTTGGTACCGCTGTTCTGGATGCTGGCGTCAAGTTTCAAACCGAACGTAGAGCTGTTTGAAAGACCGCCAAAAGTGTTCGCGAAAGAACCCACATTCGAACACTATGTCGAACTTTGGGATTTCACGAGCTTCCCACGGTACTTCCTGAACACGTTCCTTGTGGCCGGAATATCCTGCTTTGTGGGTGTAGGGATCAGCTTAGTCACCGTCTTTTCAATTACACGGTTCGAGTTCATCGCCGCGCGTGCGTTTGCTTTTGGAATTTTGCTAATCTACATGCTGCCGCCGATCCTGTTGGCGCTGCCGTTCTTTCGGATTTGGTACAATCTGGACATGCTAAACAGCCTCTGGGCTTTGGGCATCACCTATCTGACGATCACTCTGCCATTCTCCTTGTGGATACTGCGCCCCTACATTGAGGCGATCCCACAAGCCTTGGAAGAAGCAGCAATGATCGACGGCTGTACCCGGTTTCAGGCATTCCGAAAGGTCATCGTGCCTCAGGCTTGGCCAGGGATCGTCGCATCCTTTGTCTTTACATTTGTCGTCGTCTGGAACGAGCTGCTCTATTCGCTCGTGCTGATCTCAGACGAAACAAAACGGACCGTTTCTTTGGGCATTGCGTCCTTGATTTTGGAAACTTCGGTCTATTCGTGGGGCCTCGTCAACGCAGCTGGCGTTTTGGCGACAGTGCCCGTCCTTTTCCTATTCGCTTTCGCCGCACGTCAGATGGTGTCCGGCCTTGGTGCGGGAGCGGTGAAAGGGTGAACCAGTAACGTCGAGATACAACGCCCTCTTGGCCGCAAAGGGCGCAGAACAAGAACAACAGCGGCCAAAATCTTTTTTTGGGAGGAACTTATGAACTACAAATTAACCATGTGCGCTGCTGCCCTTAGTCTATTCGGGGGGATGAGCGCGAATGCTCAAGGGATTGAGGTCGTTCGCTACCTAAGCCAAGAAACCGACCCTGCCGTTGTTCGCATTCAACGCAACTGGGTCAAAGGGTTCCTGGAATCCAACCCCGGAACTGACGTCATCCTTGAAAGCGCCCCTGCTGGTGTCATCAACCAGAGGATTGCGACCTACGTTCAAGCCGGTGCGCCGCTTGACGTTGTTCACTCAGATCCAGGCACCGCGGCACGTCTTGCTGTTGAGGGTTTGCTTGCACCACTGGATGACGTCGTCGAAGCCCTTGGCGGACGGGACTCATTCCTCAACAACCGCCTTGTGATCGTTGACGACAAAGTCTACGCGATCAACCAAGCTGCAACATCTCCACAATTGTTCTACCGAAAGGACATGTTCGAGGCAGCTGGCATCGCCCCACCTTCTACTTGGGAAGAAGTCACTGCAGCCGCTAAGAAACTGCATTCCGATGATGTGATCGGCATTGCACTTGCAGGCGGTGAGAACCGCATGACCACCATCATGGCTGGCACAATGCTTTGGCAAAACTGTCACGACTTCTTTGACGCAGACGGCAATGTGATCCTTGATCACCCCAATGCGGTTGAAGCAGCAACTCACTATGCAGACTTGCTAAAATACTCCGCACCTGATGCGGCAGCTTGGGCGTTCAACGAGCCACCAGAAAGCTTCTGGTCTGGCCGTGCAGCTATGGTCATTCACTGGCACGCGCTTGATTTGATGATGCGCCAGAACCCTGCAATGGTTGAGAATATCGGCATCGCGCCGGTGACAGCGAACAAAATGAAAGCCACACAAACTGGCGGTCGTTATGTGGCCTTGTTCAACAACTCGACCACTTTGGACACTGGCAAAAAATGGATTGAGTATATCTTCTCGCCCAACAATGCCGCTGATCTTACAGGTATGAGCCCGCTTCTCTACCCACCAGCAACAGGTGCCGCGATGGATGCCCTGAAAGGCTCGGACGCGCCAACAGTTGCAGCTTATGGTGACCTGTTGTTTGACACGGTTTATCCAGCAGCCGTCGATGGCTATAGCGAGATCCTCCATGCAGGTGGATTGGACACAGCAACGTGTAAGCTGAATGCAACCGGCAAGGTCAATCCCTTTAGAAGCGTGCTTTGGAACTCAAACCTCTACGCACGTGCGATCCAAAAGATTGCCTATGAAGATGCCGATCCAGCAAAAGCAGTATCAGAAGCAGCCATGCTTTTGAGTGAACGGGTAGCCGACGCTAAGGCAGAAATGTCTAAGTGATGGTGGGGTGTGCGGGCGTCGGGATGACCGACGCCCGCATTCTAATCAACAAAAGGGAATAACGATGACCTCCATAGCCATTCGTGAGGTTTGGAAAGCTTATGCCTCCGACCCGGTGATTTTCGGGATCGACTTTGATATCAAAGATGGTGATTTCGTCGTTCTTGTCGGCCCCTCGGGATGCGGCAAGTCGACATTGCTAAGGACGATTGCAGGACTTGAGGACATAAGCGCCGGCGAGATATTGATTGGCGACACAATCGTCAATGACGTCGCGCCCAAAGATCGCGACATTGCAATGGTTTTCCAAAACTATGCATTGTACCCGCACCTGACCGTGCGCGAAAACATGGCGTTTTCTCTTCGACTGCGCAAAGAAAATCGCCAGACCATCACCGACCGAGTGAACGAAGCGGCCGAGATTCTGGGCCTTGATCAGTTGCTCGACCGCTACCCCAAAGCACTGTCCGGTGGGCAAAGGCAGCGTGTCGCAATGGGCCGCGCAATTGTGCGTGACGCATCGGTCTTTCTATTCGACGAACCTTTGTCAAATCTGGATGCTAAATTGCGCGTGCAGATGCGCACTGAGCTAAAGGCGCTGCATCAGCGCCTAAAAACAACGACCGTCTATGTTACGCATGATCAGATAGAAGCGATGACTATGGCGGACGTCATTGTCGTAATGCAGGAGGGTGTGATCATGCAGCTCGGCACACCGCTAGAACTTTACGATAACCCCCAGAACAAATTTGTCGCCGGGTTTATTGGGTCGCCCGCCATGAACTTCTTTAATGGCGTGATCGAGGGAGATCAGTTTGTGATCGACGGTGAAAACAGCCTGACCTTGCACAGTTCGACCTACTCCAACGGGCCTGCAACCCTTGGCATTCGGCCTGAGCATCTTTTGCCTGCCGAAACTGGCATCAGCGTCGAAGTCTCAGTAGTTGAACCAACTGGCTCAGAAACGCAGGTCACCGCCGACTTTAACGGCCAACAAGTTCTTGCTGTTTTCAAAGAACGCTTCAATCCCAACCCTGGCGATACGGTTGTTCTGTCCCCGGATATGAGCGCAGCGCATCTGTTTGGTGAGGACGGCGAGCGGCTCTGACAGTCCTCAGAGCGTTTGACAGCCACTCCGGTCTAACAGTAATCACATCTGCATAGAGAGCCCAAAGCGACACCGCTTTGCTGGGCCAAACAAAGCGGAAGAAAGCCTTGAGCAACACCGAAATCCTCGTCACTTACAGGCTTGAGACGTCGGGCGACATCGCGGCCCTTGCCGCCAAAATCGCGTCCGACCAATCTACCGGGACCTTCACTGAATTGCCGGGCGAAACCGCTGCGGTTCAAGCGCGCTGCGCGGCCCGTGTGATTGATATCCAAACCTTGGAACCAACAACCGTGCCGTCTTTTCCTGATCCAAATGGTCACGGGCCTTACAATCGGGCAGATGTTGTTATCACCTACCCGCTGGAGGCAGTTGGCACAGACATCGCGGCCCTCGTCACCATCGCTATTGGGGGTGTTTATGCCGTGCGGGGGCTGACCGGCGTGCGCGTGATGGATATCAGCCTGCCTCAGGCATGGTCGTGCCATCCCGGACCGCAATTTGGCATCAACGGGTCACGTGAATTGATGGGGGTCACACAGGGCCCGATGGTGGGCTCAATCATCAAACCATCACTTGGTCTTTTGCCCGATGAAACCGCAACCGTGATCGCACAGCTATGCGAGGCCGGTGTCGATTTCATCAAGGATGATGAAAAGTTGATGAGCCCGGGATATTCCTCGCTCAAAGATCGCGTCAAAGCCATCATGCCGGTAGTGGACGCACATGAACAAAAAACCGGCAAGCGGGTGATGTATGCGTTTGGCATATCCTCCGCCGACCCCGACACCATGATGCGCAACCATGATGTGGTGCTCGAAGCGGGCGGCAACGCCGCAGTTTTGAACATCAACTCCATCGGCTACGGTGGAATGTCATTTTTGCGCAAGCGATCTGGGCTTTGCCTTCATGCGCATCGCAACGGGTGGGATATTCTCACAAGGCATCCCGGCCTTGGCATGGAATTCCGTGCGTACCAAAAAATCTGGCGGCTGCTGGGCGTTGACCAATTCCAGATCAATGGCATTCAGGCGAAATACTGGGAACCCGACGAAAGCTTCGTGCGATCTTTCCAAGCAGTGTCTGAACCGATCTTTTCCGACGATGACAAACCTTTGCCAGTGGTTGGATCAGGACAATGGGGAGGGCAAGCGCCCGAAACCTATCAACGTACAGGCCGAACGCTTGATCTTATGTACCTTTGCGGCGGTGGTGTTCACGGGCACCCAATGGGCGCCGCAGCTGGCGTGCGCGCCATCCGCCAAGCTTGGGAAGCGGCCGAAGCTGATGTCGAGCTTTCCGACTACGCGAACCATCATCCAGAACTAAAAGCCGCTCTGGATAAATGGGGCTAAGCCGACCTAAGCTCTAGGCCATCTTTTCTGCGATGATCTTGATTAGCTTTTGATGATCAGCGTCGAAATTGCGGATCCCTTCCGCCAGTTTCTCTGTTGCCATAGCATCGGCGTTCATCTGCCAGCGGAACGTGGCTTCATCCATCGCAATCGCTGGTACGCCTGTTGCCCCTTCAGGTGACAGAATTCGCGGCAATTCCGATTGATCGCTCTCCAAAGCATCCAACAGTTTTGGCGCAATCGTCAGGTTATCGCAGCCCGCTAGGGCCTTTATCTGATCGGTGCTGCGGAAGGACGCCCCCATCACGACAGTCTTAATCCCATTGGATTTGTAGTAGTCGTAAATGCCGCGCACAGACTTTACGCCCGGGTCATCATCCGGGGCGTAGCTGTCGCGCCCTTCAGCCTTTTTGTACCAATCCGTGATCCGACCCACAAAGGGCGAAATCAGAAAAGCACCAGCATCGGCGCAAGCTACAGCCTGCGCGGATGAGAAGAGCAATGTCAGGTTACAGTCAACGCCTTCGTCTTGAAGAATTTCCGCAGCACGAATGCCCTCCCATGTGGAGGCAAGTTTGATAAGGATGCGATCCTTGTCGATCCCTCGCTGGGCATAATCTGCCACAATGTCACGGGCACGTGCGACAGAGGCGTCTTTGTCAAACGACAAACAGGCATCAACCTCCGTGGAAACGCGGCCAGGGATCAAAGCGGCAAGCCGGGCACCCGCTGCAACTGTGAGCGATGCACAGACCTGCTCTGCAGATCTGCTTGTTTTTCGACCCGATTCAATTTCCGTCACGACCAGTTCTTCAGACGCCGGGTCTGACAGTGCAGCCAAAACCAGCGATGGATTGGTTGTGCAATCGACGGGTTTATAAGTCTTTACGGCCTCAACGTCGCCGGTGTCTGCCACGACAACGGTCATTGACCGCAATTGTTCTAATGCACTTGCCATTTTGGTCCCCAAGGTTAGGCCGGTTGGTTCCTAAATCCACGAAAGTTTTCGGGTTTTCAACCCCATACTAACTCATTATACCAGTTACAATAGGTATTGGCTTGGGTGGAATTTTCAGTGGCAGACTTCTGGATCGGCACCAGTTGGAAGATGAACAAAACATTGGCACAGGCGCAAACCTTTGCCCAAGGATTGCGTCTGAGTGGCAATGATGACACCAAAATTCAGCGTTTCGTCATACCGCCATTTACGGCCGTGCGCGAGGTCGCAAGCATTCTGTCGGACACGTCGATCAAGGTCGGGGTGCAAAACATGCACTGGGAAGACCAAGGGGCGTGGACCGGCGAAATTTCGCCCCTGATGGTCGCGGATTGCGGCGCTGAAATCGTAGAACTGGGTCATTCAGAACGCAGAGCGCATTTTGGCGAAACTGATACGACCGTAGGACTAAAGGCCGCCGCCGCCGTGCGAAATGGATTGATCCCATTGATTTGCATCGGCGAAACACTTGAAGAACGCGAAGCGGGAGACGCAAGCAAAGTCCTGCGCAAGCAAGTTAGCGCTGCCTTGTCTGGCATTTCCACGCTCAAGCCGAATGCACAGGTGCTGCTGGCCTACGAACCCGTCTGGGCGATCGGCGACGGCGGTATCCCGGCAACCTCTGACTACGCCGACGAAAAACACGAAGAGATTATTGCAGTTGCGCAAGAGCTTTTGGGCCACCGGATCCCCTGCCTCTATGGCGGGTCGGTGAACCCAACGAATTGCCAAGAGCTCATAAACTGCCCAAACATTGATGGGCTGTTCATCGGGCGATCCGCTTGGAACATTGATGGTTATCTAGAAATTCTTGGACTTTGCACAGACACCCTAAGGAGACAGAAATGAAACTTGCAGTTGCGGGTGACAGCGCCGGAGAAATCCTAGCGCGCGAATTGGCTGACTACCTGAGCCAGCGGTTCGACGTTTCCGAAATCTCGCATACCCAAAGCGGTCCGGACGCCTTTTATGCCGATCTGTCCGATCGCGTTTCGCAAGGGGTCCTGAACAAAACCTACGACCGCGCTATCCTCGTGTGTGGGACTGGCATCGGCGTCTGCATTTCTGCCAACAAAGTGCCGGGTATCCGAGCCGCCTTGGTAAGCGATGCATATTCAGCCGGAAAAGCCGCGACATCAAACAATGCTCAGATCATAACAATCGGCGCGCGCACGATAGCTGCAGAATTGGCCAAGACGATCGTGGATGCATATCTCGAAAGCTCCTTTGATCCAGAGGGGCGCTCTGCCGCAAATGTTCAAGCAATCGACGACGTGGATCAAAAGTACAACGCCAATTAAATTCTACTGTATAGGTTAAGCCCGCACCAATGCGCCGATCCAAGCGTGAAGCGATCAGTTGGATTCGCGCTCGGCCCAGCCCGCAAAGTGCCGCTCCAATACGATCACCGCGTAGTATAAAACGATCCCCAGAAACGCCAACGCTATGAGCACGGCGAACATCAATGGGTAGTCGCCATTTGTTTCTCCCGATTTGAACAGCGCACCTAGGCCTCGTCCGTGCGGGCTAACGATCTCGACCAAATTGGTTCCGATAAACGCCAGAGTTGCCGAAACTTTCAACGCACCAAAAAACTCCGGCAACGTTTTGGGGAGCGCAATCTTCCAGAAAATTGCAAAGCGTGACGCCCCCAGCGCACGCAGGATATCGCGATACTCAGGTTCCAGCGTTGACAGACCAATGCCAACCGATACCGCGATTGGAAAAAATGAGATCATGAAAGCCATAAGAACCGTGTTGAAATCATGCTGCCCAATGAAAATCAGTGAAATCACCGGCACCAGAGTGGCCTTTGGAATTGCATTAAACCCAACCAGCAAGGGATAAAGCGCATCCCGCGCGATCTTTGAAAACCCAATGATGATGCCAATGGCTGTGCCAAAAAGAACCGCAAGCATCAGGCCCGCCACAGTGCGCCAGAGCGTTTGCCAACCCATTTCTAAAAACAGATGCTTGTATTTCCAAAACGCAGGCGGCAGATCCGAAGGGGAGGCCATCTTGTAATTTGGCCAATTGTTCACCCAGACGAGCGCCTCCCATAACCCCAGAAAAATCAAAACTGCCAGCAATGGCACAGCTATTTTGCGCAGCATCAGTGAAGGTCTCCGTCACGGCCCTGAGCGATTTTGATTTGGTCGCGCAAAATACTCAGCATGTCCGCCACCTTAGGCGTGTAAAGCACGTCCAAACTACGATCCTCAGGCAAATCGATGTCCATAACGTATTGCGTGCGGGCAGGCCGACCTGACAGCACAACCACTTGGTCTCCCAAATACACACTCTCGCGCAAATCATGGGTGATCAGAACGGCGGTAAAGGGCTCCGCCCGGCGCAAGTCACGCATGGTTTGCCACAGGTCTTCGCGGGTGAAGGCATCAAGCGCACCGAAAGGCTCGTCCATGATCAGTACTTCGGGCTTATGAACGATCGAGCGACACAGGGAGGCACGCTGACGCATCCCCCCGGATAGCTCAGACGGTTTCTTGTCGCCAAAACCCGTCAGCCCCACCATATCCAAAAGCTCCATCGCGCGATCCACGCGGCTCTTGCGGGACATGCCTGGCGCTACGATTTCAAGGGGTAGGATGATGTTATCAATGATCGTGCGCCATTCCAGCAGCACCGGGTTCTGGAAGGCCATGCCCACGGTTTTGCGCGGCCCCGTGACACGTTCGCCCTTAAGCCAAACCTCGCCTTCATCTGGTTTCAGCAACCCTGCAACAAGGCGTGTCAGCGTTGATTTTCCGCAGCCCGAAGGCCCAACAACCGCAGCAAACGAGCCTTCTGGCACAGATACATCCAAACCATCCAACACCGGCAGTGGGCCGCTATCCGTGGAATAGGCATGGGTTACAGCTTTAATATCAATGAGGTTTTCGATCTTCAGACCCCCAATAGCAGCGGGCCGCCGATGATACGGCGGCCCGTTCAATTCTCGTCGTTGGGTTACTTAAGAACCAAAGACCCATCGGTTGGCAAGTAACTGTCGTCAAAATAAAGCGCCGCATCAGGTGCTGAGTTGAATTCATAGACTGATTTTGTTTGCTCAATCGCGCTCGCCATACGCCCTGCATCAACTGTGCCCATGCCATTGGCCTGCACAAATTCAGTCAGCACATTGGCGTCGATTGCCATCTGCAAGCGCTCTGTCTCAAGCGCAGCATCTGCGGCCGGATTGCGCTTCATCAAGGCTGCAATCGCAGTCTCAGGAGAGCCAATCGCATCCTTCCAACCTTTGCCAATGGCTGACAAAAAGCCCTTAATCGCATCAGGATTTGCGCTGGCAAAGTCAGTGTTTACGATGATCGCATTGCCATAAAGATCCACACCAAAATCGGCCATCAAAAGCACCGAGATGTCGTCAGCCGGTACGCCCAAGCGCTTTAGATTGAGCGTAGAGGAAAACGAAAACCCGGTAATCGCAGCAACATTGCCTTCTGCCAGCATCGGTTCACGGGTCGGAAAGCCAACTGGCTCTACTTTAATCGCGGTTGGATCAATGCCGGTTTCAGCAGCAAAGATCGGGAATTGAGCCCACGCGCCATCCGGGGGCGGTGCGCCAAGCACTTTGCCTTCCAGATCAGCAGGCGCGGCAACACCCAATGACTTTCGCCCCACCACCGCAAAAGGCGGCTTGTCATACACCATCATCACAGCAGTCACGGGCGCGCCCGGGTTCTGATCAAGGAAGCGCATCAGGGAATTGATGTCGGCAAAACCTACAGGAAATGCGCCAGTGGCAACCTTTGGGATCGCATCCAAGGAGCCACGCCCTTCGCTGATTGTCACATTCAAATCAGACGCTGCAAAATAGCCCGCGTCCAGAGCATGGAAATAAGGTGCCGAGGGCCCCTCAAACTTCCAATCCAGCGCAAACGGCATGTCCGTATCAGCCATGGCTGACGTGGCAAAGGTGAGGGCGGCGAGTGCCACCAGTGATTTAAAAGGCATAAGATGCTCCCAGTATTTTTATCAGAGCAGACGTTACTAGATGAGCCCAAAGTGGCAATCGAATTCCAAAGCTATGCTAAACGGCGGGCAACAAAGCTAATGAATTGTGCTTTGTGTGTTTTGCTGTCTAAATTTTGAGCGCCATATGTAAATGTAACCGCTGTTTTTGCACTCTCACGTTGCATTTAGCGATGCGCTTTCGCGGATTTCCAAGATTTTCCCAAGCGGCTGGTCGATGGGATATGCAGGATGGCCAGTGGGCCGACTTAATGGATCAAAGAACCGCCGTTCACGTCGATTTCCGTCCCGGTGCAATATGCAGACAGGTTTGATGCAAGAAACAGCGCACATCCTGCCACGTCTGTTGCAGTACCTGCGCGGCCCATCGGGATACCCGCAAGGACATTTGCGCGCATTTCGTCGCTCAATTTCCCGGCCGTGATGTCAGTTGAAATAAACCCCGGACAGATTGCATTTGAGCGAATGTTGTCAGGGGCCAGCTCGCGGGCCATGGCTTTGGTCAGCCCCAAAACACCAGCCTTTGCCGCAGAATAATGCGGCCCCCCAAAAATACCGCCACCACGTTGAGCGGACACAGAAGACAGATTGATAATTGAGCCACTTTTTTGTGCGCGCATCGAAGGGATCACGGATTGGCTCATATAGAGCGTTCCGCGCAGGCTTACATCTGTGACGGCCTCATAGTTTTCCGGTGCGATATCCATCAGCTTCAAAGGTTGGGTGATGCCGGCATTGTTCACAAGCACATCAATGCGACCCATCTTATCAAGCACATGGGCCGCCACCTCGTTGCAAGCCGTTGGATCGGTCACATCGCCTGCAAGCCCGATATGGCCCTGACCGGGAAGTTGAGCCGCCGTCGCCGCTGCGGCTTGGGCGCTGAGATCAGTGATGACAATGCGGGCCCCATGCTCTGCAAAAAGCTGAGCAATTGCCTTGCCGATACCATTTTCACTGGCAGCTCCCGTGACAACTGCGATTTTTCCATCCAATAGAGACATCTATACCCCTCCCCTTTTAGTTGCGCTCTTAGAGCCATTCTTTGATCTGTCGTGTCACCGCATGCGTCGAAAGACCGTACATGTCATGCAATGTGGGCAATGCCCCTGCCTCCAAGAATTCATCGGGAAGCGCAATCATCCGAAAGCGTGGGTGGATACCAGCAAGCATCAATTCCTTGGCCACAGCTTCACCGAGCCCACCGTTTCTGGTGTGGTTCTCTGCGGTGATAACCAGCCGACCCTTGGCAGCTTCAGCCGAAATGGTGGCGACATCCAATGGTTTGATTGTCGGCACATGGAGCACTGCCACATCAATCTTGTCGGCCTTTAGTTGCTCCGCTGCATCCAGTGCGCGCATTGTCATCAGGCCAGTCGAGATCACCAAGACATCCTGACCCTCGCGGATCATCTGAGCTTTGCCCAGTTGGAATTTGTAATCGGGTTTATGCCGTGTCAGCACGCTTGGCACATTGCCCCGCAAAAGACGGGCATAAACCGGGCCGGGCGCTTCAATCATCGCGGGAACCATCCCTGCGACATCGCAGGCATCGCAGGGGTCAATGATGGTCATGTTGGGCAGCCCACGGAAAATCGCCAAATCTTCCGTTGCTTGGTGGCTTGGGCCATAACCGGTCGTAAGCCCCGGAAGTGCGCAGGCGATTTTCACCGGCAGATTTTCTTCTGCGATTGCCATGGCGATAAAATCGTAAGCCCGCCGCGAGGCAAAAACTGCATAGGTGGTTGCAAACGGGATGAAGCCTTCACGCGCCAAACCTGAGGCCGCAGAAAACAAGAGCTGTTCAGCCATGCCCATTTGGTAGAAACGCTCTGGCATTGCTTTGGCGAAAACATGCAGATCGGTGTATTTTGACAAATCCGCCGAAAGCCCGACGATTTTATCGTTCTGAGTTGCGGCCTCAACCAGCGCATGGCCAAACGGTGCGGAGACTGTCTCGTAGCCTTCTGCCTCCAATGAGGCGATCATGGCCGAGGTGGCGACTTGTTTTTGAGGCGGTTGGCGCTGCTCGAATTGACGCCGCATGGAGTCGTGGGTCATTGCGGGCGGCCTTGGTCCAGTTTCTCCAATGCCAGCTTCCATTCATCGGCCTCGACCCGCACGAAATGGTTCATCTCTCTGGCTTCAAGAAAATCCACGCCCTTGCACATTTTGGTGTGGCAGATGATCACCCGTGGCTTTGGCTCAGCCAGCGCACGGGCTTTGTCAAATGCCTCAACCAGCGCAGTCAAATCATTGCCGTCGATTTCTTGCGCAAACCATCCAAACGCCTCCCATTTTGGCGCTTCGGGTCCGATCGCCAATGCGTCCGTTGAATGCCCATCGGCTTGCTGATTGTTGAAATCCACAACGCAAATCAGGTTGTCCAACTGCCATTGCGTGGCAGACATCACGGCCTCCCATGTTGACCCCTCACCCAACTCACCATCCGACATCATATTGAAAACAAAAGCCGGATTGCGCTTTCGCTTCAGCCCGAGGGCAGCGCCAACAGCAATCCCAAGCCCCTGCCCCAAGGATCCACCTGTGATCTCCATCCCTGGTGTGTAACTCGCCATGCCGGACATCGGCATTCGGCTGTCATCCATTCCATAGGTCTGAAGCTCTTCTTCGGGCAACACGCCGGCCTCAATAAGCGCCGCGTAAAGCGCAATCGCATAATGACCGATGGACAGGTAAATACGGTCGCGCCCTTCCCAGTCGGGCGACTGCGCGCGGTATGTTGCAGCGTGGAAATATAGCGTTGCCAATGTATCTGCAAACCCCAGCGCCTGACCGATATAGCCTTGGCCCTGAACCTCGCCCATGCGCAAAGCATGACGGCGGATATTCCAGGCCCGCATCGGTAGTGATGTGTTTGTGCGATTTGGCATTGTGGTTTCACGTCTTCTAATGTGGACAATTTCAGACGCGAAATCCTGCACTCCACAGGTATCTTGTCGCAATAGAAAATATCGTAGATTCAGAATAATTGGCCTTTTTTGCACTACGGCATCGGCCTGATGGATGAAACGCCCACAGCGGCTTTGTTGCAGCGAAACGACGCGACAGAACGGGCGATACGGCCAAGCGGCGAAAAAAACCTTGCAGGAATCGTTAGATAGCGCCATTAAATACGGTAATAAGAGAACAAAACGGCTTTTACCGTAACTTACGCTAGATAAAATCGAGCGCAATCAGCGGTAATAGACTGGGCAGTCAGAGGCATATAATGCGCAAGAACGAGCGGATCGACCAGCTTGTCGGGGAGCATGCAGAAAAATTGTCGGCGCGTCTACAGGCGCATCGTGAGCAATTGTTTCCGCCAAACGCTCAACGAGAGCTGAGAAAATTCACGTCCGGTGAGGTCGCGGATTTGCTTGGCGTGAAGGATGCCTATTTGCGCAAGCTGAGCCTTGATGGCAAAGGCCCCTCGCCCGAAACTCGTGCAGGCGGGCGGCGGTTTTACTCGCCCGAGGACATCCACGAACTGCGGGAATATCTCGAAAAAGGCGCCAAGACACCGGGGACGTATCTGCCGGGGCGTCGTGAGGGTGATCATTTGCAGGTGGTCACGGTGATCAATTTCAAGGGCGGCTCTGGCAAGACAACAACTGCCGCGCATCTGGCGCAAAAGGCGGCGCTGGATGGGTATCGCGTTTTGGCGATTGATCTGGACCCGCAGGCAAGCTTTTCGGCGTTGCATGGCTATCAGCCGGAATTTGATCTGCTTGATGGCGGCACACTTTACGATGCGATCCGCTATGAGGATCCGGTGCCGCTGAGCGATGTGATCCAAAAAACCTATTTTGCCGGTTTGGATATCATACCGGGCAATCTGGACCTGATGGAATTTGAGCATGAGACCCCGGCGGCGATTGCCGAGCGTCAGGGGGCGCTGTTTTTCACCCGCGTGGGCGACAAGCTGGCGGAGGTTGAGCAGGAGTATGATCTGGTTGTGATTGACTGCCCACCCCAACTTGGCTTTTTGACCATGAGTGCGCTTTCTGCGGCCACGGCGGTGTTGGTGACCGTGCATCCGCAAATGTTGGATGTGATGAGCATGTGTCAGTTTTTGCTGATGACCTCGAACTTACTGGGCGTTGTGGCCGAGGCTGGCGGCGATATGAGCTATGATTGGTTGCGCTATGTTGTGACGCGGTACGAGCCGGGGGATGGGCCGCAGAACCAGATGGTTTCGTTCATGCGCTCGATGTTTGGAGAGCATGTGCTCAATCACACAGCGCTGAAAAGTACGGCAATTTCCGATGCGGGGATCACCAAGCAGACGCTTTATGAGATCGAGAAGGGCCAGTTTACGCGCGCGACCTATGAGCGGGCGATGGAAAGCCTGAATGCGGTAAATGGCGAGATTGAAGACCTGATACAAACGGCATGGGGGCGCTAGGAATGGCACG